>JBIISV010000172.1:0-3739 GCA_044340835.1 Polynucleobacter sp. | reverse complement strand
CACCACCACCACCGATATTTTCAACAACGATACTTTGACCTAAGTTCTTAGAGAGTCTATCAGCCACCTTGCGTACCAAATTATCTAAACCACCACCAGCAGCTACAGGCGCAATCAGTTTAATTGGCTTGTTAGGATAGTTCGCTGTTTGGCTTTGTGCCGCAGCGAAGGGTGCAAACATGAGCCCAAAGGAAGTTGCTATAAATAGGGAGATAGTAAATTTAGCGTATTTATTTTGTATTAGTTTCATGCTTCAGATCCTCATTGTTATCTTAATAAACTCTTAATTTGTATAGAATTCTACTATTGATAGACAAACATCATTTTCTAGGGACATGACATGATTTTGGAGCACTGTGATATTCAGATTGACCCTGCCAAGCACTTAGAGTTCGAGGCGGCTATTTTGCATGGGGTTGATACCGTAATCTCTAAGGCTAAGGGCTTTCGAGGTTATAAGGTAAACCATAGCTTGGAGACGCCCTCGCGCTATCTTTTGCTTATTTATTGGGAGTCCTTAGAGCACCATACGGTGGATTTTCGGGGGTCAGCAGCCTTTGCAGATTGGCGTGCGATCGTAGGACCTTTTTTCGTGAAGCCCCCAGTAGTCGAGCACATGACCTTAGTTGGCAAATCTCAGTAAATCCGACGCTTTTCAGTATGCGGCTGAGGTGCTATAGAAAACCAGCGCTAGTATAAAAATCGATTAAGTGTTGATTAAATATTGCCGGCTGCTCAACATTGGAGATATGGCCTGCATTTGGAATCTCGGAGAAAAAAGCCCTTGGCATCTGCGCTTTCATCGCATGAGCCATTTCAGGTGGGGTGCCATGATCGTGCTCTCCCACCAAGATTAATGTAGGACAGTTGATTTCTTTGAGTCGCTCAAATGTATTGATATGGGATATCGCATCACAGCACCCAGCAAAACCATTCACTGAGGTAGTTTTAATTCCTGTAGCAATTTTCTGAACAGTCTCTGGTTGTGCACTTCTAAAGTCATCCGTAAACCAGCGTTTTAAAGTACTCTCGACCATTGCAGTCATGCCTTCTGCTTTGGCTTTCGCAATGCGCTCGCCCCACATCTGTTTTGCATTCTCTGGTCGCTTGCTCGTTGTATCTGCTAACACCAGTGAATGAAACAAGTTGGGATATTTCAGAATAAGAGTTTGCCCTATCATGCCGCCCATCGATAGGCCAATCCAGTGCGTTTGCTGTATCCCTAGAAATTGAAATAAGTCATATGTATCTTGAGCGAGATCTTCCAGCGTATAAGGATTTAGCGGAGCTGAACTCATGCCATGGCCACGAGTATCAAAGCGTAATACTTTGAAATGCGATGTCAGTAGAGAAAGTTGTGGATCCCATGCATGCATATTGCTTGCCAAGGAGTGGGAAAGAGTAAGCCATGGCCCTTCCCCTTGAACTGTATATGCAATCTCATTACCTTGCGAGGTAACGATTTTTTCTATCTGCATTGACTTACTGTGGCTTGATTCCGGATTGCTTTGCTAAACGTGCAAAGTCAGCGATCTCTGCAGCAATGAATTTATCAAATTGCTCGGGAGTATTCGAGACAGTGGTAGTTCCTAATTCATCAAAGCGCTCTTTTACATTGGGGAGTTCTAAGATGCGTTTCACTTCCAGTGCAATCTTTTGCAGGATTGGTTTTGGGGTCTTAGCAGGCGCCATTAGCCCGTACCAGAACTCCCACTGATATCCAGGGATACCCGATTCTGAAACGGTTGGCATTGTAGGGAAATCTTTAAATCGTTTTGTGCTCGTGATAGCAATCGCCCGCACTTTTCCTGAGCGCACAAGATTAATGGCGCTGGCATAAGGGCTGATAAAGAAGTCTACCCGTCCGGACATCACCTCGGTAATAGCGTCAGGTATTCCTTTAGTGGGAATATGTAATAAATCAAGACCTGCTTTTGCCTGCAACAGTTCTGCTGCAAAGTGGGCGCCACTGCCTACGCCTGCTGAGCTATAGGTGACTTTGCCAGGATTTTTAGCGGCATAGTCAACGAGCTCTTTGATCGTATTGATTTTGAGGTTTGGTGAAATTAACACCAGGGCAGGTCCAGTGGAGGTGAGTGTTACCCCGGAAAAATCTTTAATAGGATCAAAGGGCAGTGAAGAGTAAATCGCTGGTGAGATTGCAAAGGCAGAGGAGATGGAAAGCAAGGTATATCCATCAGGGGCGGCATTGGCAACCGCTTGTGCAGCAATATTGCTACCTGCACCCAATTTATTTTCCACTACAACGGGCTGCTTCCAATTTTCACTCATCTGCTGCCCAATTACTCTGGCAGCGATATCAGGCACTCCACCTGGAGAAAAGCCGACAACGATCTTAATGGGCTGAGTCGGATAGTTTTGCGCATGGATAGGGAGGGCAAAAAGGCAAAGAGCCGCAAGAGCGATTTGTGTGATTAGCTTGGATAGTATTGACATGTTTTTTTCAAATAAGATGAGTATGTCAGCAATATTAACCATATTTGAGTCTCAGGGTGTCACACAGTGCATGAGGCCCTAAAGCAAGCTAAGACCTCACTTGCCCACTAGCACTTTGAAATCAAGCTTCAATCAGCCAGGGAGCCTTTGCCAATACTGGTTTTAAACCTGTTTTTTGAATATGCTCCGCTACTTCTGGAGAGGATAAGAATTCAATGAAATGGCGTGCCTGAGCTTCCTTTTCGGTGTGGAGTCCTATGCCGGCTGAAAAGAAGAATGATCGCTGTGCTTCCGGCGCTAGGTCACCCAATATTTTGATTCCCGGAATAGGTAGTAATTCACTCATTTGCTGAAATCCAAGGTCAGCTTCATTTCTCATGAGAATTGTGCCGACACGCTCACTCAATATTTTCTTTGCCTTGATGGCCATTTCATCCGCAATACCTAATTGTGGAAATAGCTCGGTCGAGAGGTAGGTTCCGCTGGCGCTGGCTGAATACGCGATTCTTCCAGCCGTGAGTAAGGTGTGTTTAAGTGCGGCAAGAGTGCTGATGTCTGGCTCTGGGCCACCTGCGCGAACAGCGGCTGCAATTTGGGAAGAGACTAAATCCACCCTCGTATTGTTTTTAATATGACCTGCAGTGATGAAGTGATCCAGTGCCGAGCCAGCCAATATGAAGACGTCAAATTTTTGACCCTGACTTAATCTTGTCGGAATCGAATCATGAGCCGCGCCAATAGAAGATCCAAAAGCCAAATCCACCCCAGCTTGATACCGCTCCTCATACAGAGGAGCGAGATCTTTAAGTGCGGCAGCAAAGGCTCCGGAGGTAATGACTTGAAGGGGGCCGAGTGAAGAAGTGCCGATACTTTTTTGCATGGATTTAGTCTACAGTAATCTTTGCACTCTCAACTAACTTTTTCCAGCGAACCACTTCTTTTTGTACGTGGTTTTTTAATTGCTCAGGGGTTCCAGTTTCTACTTCGGCGCCTTGATCTTCGATTTTCTTCTCGTTAGCCTTGTCTTTTAGAGTTAAGTTCAGTTCTTTATTGAGGCGATTAATAATTGCAGTAGGCGTCTTTGCTGGTGCAAACAGTGCATACCACTGAGTGACATTCATATTTGGAATGCCTTACTCAATCTCAATTTTTCGATCTTTAGCAACCTTGGTCCAACGGGCAATATCTTCTTTAACGTATGTAGTGAATTGCTCAGGCGACATTGGCATTAGTGTCATTGCTTCGCTGGCCATTTGCTCAGCAAACTCTGGAGAGGCCAAGA
>JBIISV010000171.1:0-3765 GCA_044340835.1 Polynucleobacter sp. | reverse complement strand
CATCCGCCAATTTTTGGATTTTTAATTTAGTCATTTATAGACCCCTCTTCATTAACAAAGGTTTTAACACTTTAAAAGTACTCATGAAAGATAGCGCCTAAGATAGTTTAATTTTCAGATAACAATGCACCTGTCTAGTACATAACAGCATGCAAAATATATTAGGCTAAATTATATTAAAGAGTCTTAATTGAATTGCTGATATTTTTCAATGAAGCTTCAGTATCTCCAATATTGCTAGATACCCATTCTGAATTATAAAAAGTATTTTGGTAGCGATCGCCACTATCGCATAGCAAGGAGAGTATTGAGCCCTGAAGGCCGTTCTCTTTTAGTTCATTTGCTAGTTCCAGCATAGCTACAAAGTTGGTACCTGTTGATGGCCCAACTTTTCGACCAAGAATATCACTCAATATTTGCATGGATGCTACGGAGTCTTGATCCTTCACGCGGATCATTCGGTCGATGACGGAAGGAATAAAACTCGCTTCTGGCCTAGGTCTACCAATCCCCTCGATCTTGGAGCCCTCCGAGCAAAGCGATTGATCTCCGGTTGAATAGTAATCCATAAACACGGAGCCCTCTGGATCTGGAACGCAGACTTCAGTCGAATATCGTTGATACCGAATATAACGTCCAATAGTCGCACTGGTACCGCCGGTGCCAGCTCCAACCACAATCCATTTTGGAATTGGATGCCTCTCTAAGGCCATCTGACTAAAAATACTTTGTCCAATATTATTGTTACCCCGCCAATCAGTGACTCTCTCGGCATAAGTAAATTGGTCCATGAAATGACCTTGGGTTTTGATAGCAAGATCCCTTGCAACCTCATAAACTTCTTTGGAATGCTCTACGAGGTGGCATGATCCGCCATAAAAATGCACGCGATCTAGCTTCTCCGAGGAGGTATTCTTTGGCATCACCGCAATGAATGGCAGACCCAGCATATTCGCAAAATAAGCCTCACTAACCGCAGTTGAGCCGCTCGAAGCCTCAATTACAGTCATACCCTCGTCTAACCAGTTATGGCAAAGAGCATAAAGAAACAATGACCTAGCCAGGCGATGCTTTAAGCTCCCCGAAGGATGTGTTGACTCATCCTTGAGATAAAGATCAATACCATGATTACTGTAGCTTTTTAATGGGATTGGAATGATATGGGTATCTACACTTCGGCAAAAATCAGCTTCAATTTTGAGAACTGCCTGATTAATCCAATCTTTTTTCGATAGCTTCATGGGTGACTTTAATCTGTGTTGGCTAAATTATTTTTCGCATGATTTTTTAAAAATACACGATCGATTTTATTTGTAGAAGCCAGCGGGAGTGCATCTAAAAATACTACCCAACGAGGATGTTGATAGCTTGGTCCATTCTCTAAACAAAAGGTTTTGATGTCTGATTCGGTAATCGTACTATTTTGTTTTTTAACAACATATGCGGCTGGTTTTTGACCTTTAATGTAATCCTCGACAGGGACTACTGCTGCAGCCTCAATATCTGGATGCGACTCAAGCAAGCGCTCTACTTCAGTGGGATAAATATTTTCTCCACCACAAACAAACATATCGTCACTTCGACCAACGAAGTAGTAAAAGCCATTCTCATCTTTTCTAAAAATATCGCCTGTGCTGTAAAAGCCATCGGGAGTAAATGGATTAGGTATAGGATCCCTTAGAGGGCTTTGATGGTACCCAAGCATCACTCCTGGGGATTTCATTTGAAGAATGCCCTGATCTGTTGGTAAATTATTTTCATCTACCAAACGCAGATCAACCTCAGGATGGGGATAACCGACGGAGATTGTTGGTTGCTCTAATTGCTTAGGATGTACACCAAAGACCACGGGCCCTCCCTCAGTAGTACCAAAAGCATTCGTGACCTTGGTATGGGGAAGAGCTTGATGAATTGCTGCCAAAAGCTTCGGTGAGATAGGTGCTGAGCCCATACGTAAAAATTCTACCGAGGACAAGTCTGCACTTTTAAGCAGTTCTGTTTCTTGCAACATCATCGCAATCATCGGCGGGACAGCCGTTAGCCAGGTGCAACGATACTTCTCTGTTGCTTGAATGTATTGTTTGGCATTAAATTGTGGCAAAAGAATAATTTGAGCATGCGCCAGAATTGCTAGCTTAGTGAGTGCTAGGGCGTTCATATGGTACAGAGGCGCAGCAATTAAAAAGCGATGATGTGACCAATCATTTTTTCCAAGGCGTGTTTTTGCAACCCAGACATGACTTTGATGGCTCAGCATGACACCTTTGGGCTTACCTGATGAGCCTGATGTATACAAGATCATCGCGATTTGATCAGGCTTGGGAATAATTGAGCTATAGGGCCCAGGATTGATAAAGCTATCAAACCCTTCAGAATCGTTTTGATTAAAGACAATTTTAGGAATTGCTGCAGGAACATTGGATGCGCGCAAGGCATCACAAAAAACCAATTGAGCACCCGAGTCTGCGAGCACAAAATCAATCATTTTCTGTGGAAATTTATAATTTACTGGAACGGCAATAAATCCAGCTCTCATAATTCCAAATAAACAGGCAATGAATTCTGCTCGATTTGCAGACATAATAGCGACGCGCGCACCTGCTGGTAGCGCTAATGGCTGTAACCCCCGCGCAACAGCATTAGCCATCTCATCGAGTTGCCCAAAGGTAAATTCTCTTGGCGTTAATTTACCAGTGGGGCTCTCACTAAGATAGTCGCCTAGATCTATGAGCGCGACTTGATTTGGATCTCGGTCGCGCCTAAATAAATCCCCTAAATTCATAGGATCCAAGTTAACTCTCTTTACGCTTTTGGTGGCGGTGGAGGTGCAGTTGAATAAACACCTCTTCCACTAGCGCACAAAACTCCGTCTTTATCGTAAATCATGGCTTCTGCAACGCTAAATTGACTTCCAAATTTAATCACCTTGCCTTTGGCAATTAAATTACCAGGCATAGCAGCACGATGGTAATCAACGCGCATGTCAATGGTAGGAACACCACGACCTGTTTTAGAAACCAAAGCCCAGTCAGCGGTAAGGTCGACAAGAGCAGCCAAAATACCACCATGGGTATATTTACGATCAGGATTCACAACCCATTCTTCGCGCCAAGTCGCTTCAATCTCGATGCTACCTTCATCCACTGCGAGAACTTTTAATCCCAGCCATTGATGAAATGGACCACGTTTTAATTTTTCTTCAACTTCTTGAGCTGTAATCATTGGAGTAGACATATATAGCGCCTTAATTTATGGGGTAATAACAACTTTGCCAAGAACTTCTCTATCTTGGATTAATCGTAAGCCTTCGCTTGCTTGTTCGAGGGGAAGAATCTTATCAATCATTGGCTTAATTTCACCTTTTGAAATCATATCCATCAGCGCAGTGAGATTTTCCATGTAAAAACTATTTGAGCCGATTACTTGGAGCTCAAAACTCCAAATGAAACGTAAATCCTCTTTCGGGTCATGCCCAGCAGTTGCACCACAAACTAATAATTTGCCGCCGCGCTTGAGGCAGCGTAAGGATGGTACCCAAGTATCACCGCCGGTGAAGTTAATGACAACATCCACCCCTCCTTCATAATTCCGACGCTGTGGTTTGCCATATTTTTCAATAGCCCATTTAGAAAAGTCGACCTCTTTGTAGTTGATGACTTCATCTGCGCCAATTTCTTTGAGACGCTCTAATTTTTCTGCGCCGCCCGCACATGCGATCACTTCAGCGCCTAATTTTTTAGCAAGAATCACGCAGCCAGTACCAAC
>JBIISV010000170.1:0-3814 GCA_044340835.1 Polynucleobacter sp. | reverse complement strand
ACTGGGATGGTTTGAGGGGGATGTCCAGCTAACTCAATGATCAATCCATGATTGCGTAATGCCTCCAATTGGGCGCCGCGAGCTAGTAGGGTCACATCCTCGCCTGACTGGGTTAATAGGCCACCTATATTGCTTCCAATTGCTCCAGAACCATAGATCAAAATTCTCATGATGTCGCTTATCCCTTTTGAAGTTGCTACTTGTCTTGGCTTAATACCTCATATGAATTTCAATATTAGTACTTTATCCAAATGATGCATAGAGACTAAGTCATGATTTAATTTCGCCCATCGCAGAGTTCAATACAATTCCTTCTTATTCGCATAAGTTGATAAATCTACTTTCCCATGCCTCTTCAGAACTAGTGTTTCAGTACATCTTTCTAAATCGATGAATCCCATATAAATCAAGCGCTTAATTGCCAACATCGCGCAGAGGGTCTTGACCTCAGGTGCGCCTTAAGCTATTGTTTTCAAAAGACCGCATAAGCGGAAAAATAAATCACGGAGATAATCATTTGAATCGCTCAATACGAACGGTAGTACTCTTGTTTTGCTTTTGGATTTCAGGCCCAGTTTTGGCCGATAACTTTCCAAGTAAGCCAGTAAAAATTGTAGTGACCAATCCTCCAGGCGGTAGCTCAGATTTAATGGCTCGAATCCTTGGCCAAAAACTTGGCGAGGCCTGGAAGCAAAGTGTGGTGGTTGAAAATCGTTCTGGCGCAGCGGGTTCGATTGGCATGACTTATGCGGCCAGCCAAGCACCAGATGGATACACGCTGCTATTTGGGCCTCAGGGATCCACCATTGTTACTCCCTTACTCTCTAAAGTCCCTTACGATATGGATAGGGATTTCATACCCCTCTCCTTAGTTGCTACTGGCCCCAGTATTTTGATGGTCAACGCGAATTCCCCCTATAAAACAGTGCAAGATTTAATCAATGCAGCTAGGGCCAAACCGAATAGCATTAATTATGGAAGCGGTGGGGTTGGTACTGCAGCTCATCTTGGCGCTGAAATGTTTAATAGTTATGCCAATATAAAAACAGTGCACGTACCTTATAAGGGTGGCATAGCTGCAATTAATGATTTAGCTGCCGATCAAATTCAACTCCAATTTACCGATGCCGCTCCAGTGATTCCATTTATCAAATCTGGCAAACTTCGCCCTCTGGCAGTTACCACCCCTAAGCGTTTCGCTTCTATGCCAGATGTACCTACATTTGTAGAGAGCGGTTTACCGATGTTCATTGCAGTGAACTCTTGGGGTATCTATATGCCGGCAGGGGCATCACCAGCTTTGGTGACCCAGTTGCAGAGCGATATTCGCAAGGCACTCAGCAATCCCGATCTGGTTAAGCGTTTTGCCGATATGGGATTCGATGCACAGAATACTTCGCCTGAAGAATTCAAGGCTTTTTTGGTAAGCGAGAATGCGCGCTATTCAAAATTAATTCGTGATGCAAAAATCAAAAGCGAATAATCGTTTTTAAAGTCATTAACCCTTTCAATTTATTTTTCAATAGGTCATTGTTATGCTGAACACCCCAACCCAAAACTCACGCCCCGATCAAACACTATCCCGCAATATGACACTTTTAGCTCATCATGAGCTCGGTGGTTTTGGGGGGATGGGTGAGGGTATCGGCATGCAAAAAACAGCGGATGGTCGGCGCATTTTGTGGCTTGCCCATGAATCTGGCCCTAAAAACTTTACTGTAGTGGATGTAACGGATCCTAAAAATCCCAAAATGATTTTGCAAACGGACTTGCAAAGCTCGCAGTTGCGCTCAAATTCTCTAGATGTCTGCGGCAACCTCATGGTAGTTGCATATCAAAGTAAGGTGCTGGGTGATAAGGATGTTGGCTTTGATATTTTTGATATCACCGTCCCTGAGCAGCCCAAGTTACTGTCTCACTTTGATTGCTCGGGCCCTTACTCCCGCGGCGTCCATGCGGTGTGGTTTGTAGATGGTAAATATGTTCATATGTCTTCAGGTGCTGGCGATTTCCAGCCCAAGAATCCAAAAGATGACCAGATTTATCGCATCATTGATGTTTCTGATCCTACCAAGCCTGTCGAGGCGGGGAGATGGTGGTACCCGGGTACCCGAGTTGGTGATTCAGAGCCAGAGCCAAAACGTTTGCCTGGAATTTTTGATACCGGCTTTAGAGCTCACAACACGAATGTCTTTCCGAGCAAGCCTGACCGCGCATACGTTGGCTATATTGATGGTGGTGCATTCGTATTGGATATCTCTGACAAGAGCAACATCAAGGTGGTTTCCAGATGGAATCACTCTCCACCGTTAAATGGTTTCATTCACACTGTGTTGCCTTTGTTTGATCGTGGACTCTGGGTTGTGAGCGATGAGTGCGTTAAAGATAATGGTGCCGACTGGCCTAAGCTTATCTGGATGATTGATGCTCGTGATGAAAGCAATCCGGTTCCTATCGGTACATTCCCAATGCCTTCATTTGAGGTATTTGGTAAGCGCGGTGGACGTTTTGGCGCACATAACTTACACGAAAACTATCCAAGCCCGCTCTCCTTCAAATCTGACACGATTATCATTGGGACGTTTTTTAACGGTGGTGTTCGCGTATTTGATATCAGCAATCCATACCGGGTAGAAGAGGTTGCTTATTACGTTCCTGGCGCGCCAAAACTCTGTCCTGCCGGCGCAATTCAGCTCAATGAAGTCTTCGTTGATGATCGAAATTTGGTTTACACCACTGACCGATTTGGCGGTGGCTTATATATTCTAGAAATGAATATTTAAACTACGCAAGTGACTTTTCAAAGAGATTTACTCGCCTCCAAGATCCCAGTAACTATCATTACTGGTTTTTTGGGCGCAGGTAAAACAACCTTAGTCTCCAAATTAATCCAGCACCCTGATATGAATCGGGTTGCAGTGGTGATCAATGAGCTTGGTGAGATAGGCATTGATAATGATTTGGTTTCGATGTCTTCGGAAAACATTTCCTTGTTATCGAATGGTTGCATTTGTTGTTCTGTGCGTACCGATATGCAAGAAACCATGCGTGAATTATTTGCTAAACGGATGGTTGGTGAAATTCCGGAGTTTGATCGAATTATTATTGAAACTACCGGTCTGGCCGATCCTGCGCCCATACTGCAGACCTTATTGAGTGATGCTTTGTTTGAAGCGCAATTCCGTTTAGATGGTTTAGTTACTTTAGTCGATGGCTTTAACGGCCTAATGCAGATCGAACAGCAGATGGAAACGTGCAAACAAATTGCCGTTGCTGATCTTATTCTGATTACTAAAAGCGATCTTTTAGATAGTTCTGGCAAGCAGGCTTTGGAACTTGCTATCCGGAGTCTGAATCCTCAGGCCCCAATGCTTTTTGTGCTCAATGGTGAAATTGAGCCAAAACGTTTAATGAATTTGGGCTTAGCGTCCTCTAGATCGGTAGAAAAGACCCTAGGTTTTTTAGGTTCTTTATTAGAGAGTAATAATGAATCAACTGATAGCTACTTAGGGGATTTTGCTAAGCGCCATAACCAAGGCATTAAGACGGTCTCATTACGCTTTCAGGATCCGTTTTCATGGGAGGCAGCCTCTGCAGCCTTGGAGTTATTAACGAATTTACGTGGCTCCGATATGCTACGCGTTAAGGGCATTATGAATATCGATGGCAAGCCAGTCGTGATACAAGGTGTGCAACATATTTTTCATCCCCCGGTCACTCTAGATAAATGGCCATCTGATGACCATGACACACGAATCGTTTTTATTACCAAAAACATAGAAGCTGAACTCATTAAATCACTGTTTAATGCTGT
>JBIISV010000042.1:0-13121 GCA_044340835.1 Polynucleobacter sp. | reverse complement strand
GGCTTCCTTGATCGTACTGGCGATGAAATGCATACCGCAATGCATGCTGGTCCAATGATGCGTAAGGGTGATATGAAAGCCAGCAAATGGTTATCGGCTTATGAGCGTCGTAACGTTCTGGCTGGTTTGGATTGCGGCTTGCGTGGGCGTGCTCAAATTGGTAAAGGAATGTGGGCAATGCCAGATTTGATGAAGGCGATGGTTGAGCAAAAGATTGTTCATCCTCAGGCTGGAGCAAATACTGCCTGGGTGCCATCACCCACTGCGGCTACCTTACATGCCTTGCACTACCATCAAGTTAACGTCGCTCAACTGCAAAAAGAGATGGAGCAGTTAAATACTGCTGCTGAAGCCGAGGCTTTGATTGATGATTTACTGACAATTCCAGTAGTGGAAAAAGCGAACTGGTCTGCAGCTGAAATCCAGCAGGAGCTAGATAACAATTGCCAAGGTATTTTGGGCTATGTCGTTCGTTGGATCGATCAAGGTGTGGGTTGCTCTAAGGTTCCAGATATCCATAACGTCGGTCTTATGGAAGATCGTGCAACCTTGCGTATTTCTAGTCAGCATATTGCCAACTGGTTATTACATGGCATTGTTACAGAAGCTCAGGTAAACGAGACATTACAACGTATGGCTAGAGTAGTTGATGGCCAAAATGCGAGCGATGTCCTATACAAACCAATGATGCCAAATTACAAAGACTCGTATGCCTACAAAGCAGCCAGTGATCTTATTTTCAAAGGACTTGAGCAGCCTAATGGTTATACAGAACCTTTGCTGCACGCTTGGCGTCTAGAGGTTAAAAAGGCTCATGCTTAGTTCAATATCTGCTTGGCTTTAACGAAGAATGGATTTGTCGCAGGACAAGTCCATTTTTTCCTTGAGGCATTAAAACATTCAATAATCCATATCCCGTGTTTAGTTTTTTAAATTCTCTCATCAGATCAGGCTTATCTACTAACCATGCCCTGGGCTTTTGTCCTAACGACGGTGGCAGACAAGCAGCTGGATTTAAAGGTGGCGTGGGTGACTGCGTGGTGAGGGCGATTGCCATTGCTGCACAACTTCCTTATATGCAAGTCTATGAAGATCTTCGGGTGGCTAATGCGACTTATGCTGATAAGCGTAATGACAAGCTAGCCCGTAGACTTAATGCCAGGGGGGCATCACCCCGTAATGGTAATCATCGCAATGTTTTTCATGATTACATTTTGGGCCACGGGTTTGATTGGGTTCCCACCATGACAATTGGAGCTGGATGCCAGGTGCATTTGCTAGCCAATGAGCTCCCGGAGGGTAGATTGATTGTGAAGGTCTCTAAGCACTTAACAGCGGTGATTCATGGTGTTATTCAGGATACGCATAATCCCTCTCGGGGTGGTTCACGCTGTGTCTATGGGTATTACATTAAGCGCTAGCGATGCTGCTGAAAAAGAAAAAGCCTCTCAAAAATTCAGAGGCTTATTTCTACAATACGTCAAAAAATGGGTAAATTAACGTTAAATCAGCCCTAAATTACCAATTTCCGCTGGTTCTACGCGATTTTTGCTCCATTACTTTAGCTTCGGCAAATGCATCAGCCAAGAGTTTTAAATAGGCTTTAATGGCCAATAAAGGTCTAAAGCTGAAAGCGGGCAATTGGTTAAACTGCGCTGGATTGGAATGTGCCATAGTGAGCTCCTTAAGGGTTAACCCTAATGATACCCCTAATATCCTAAAAAAGCAGCAAATGAATTCTTTTTGCTTAATAACTGCTGGTGGGGCGATATTTTAGGTCCCAAGCGTTTTTATAGGTACTGGTCATTCCAATCATGATGGAAGTGGTCCAGGCTAATGAAAATAGGCCGCTAAATGAGATAAAAAATGCAAAGGATTTCCACCCTTCGAGCAGGTTATCAGACTCAAATCCTACGGTTGTATAGCAACTGCCCGCAAAGAGCAGGGCATCAATGGGATCTTTCATGAGGCCTATGCTGATAATAAAAAATGTCCAAAAAAGAATTTCTACTAGGTGAAACATGGCAAGAAATACAAAGGCGACATAAAAATGGAAGAAGACCCGGTTGTATTGCGTATGCTTAATATTGAAACGGGTTAGGCGCTCAAAGCGCATATAGACATGATTAATAGCGCTGCCATGAAATATCAATATACAGATAAGGCCAATCATTCCCCACGTAGCATCTCGCAGCAACAGCAAAAAGGGGAAGTCGGAGAAGGCGATGAAGGTATTAGTGATATTCATAGGGGCAAAACCCTTAAGCGGGATGTATAAAAAAGTGGCTAAGCCAAAACCACTTCGGGCAGTGAGTTCTCTCTGGGTTGATAATGTCATAACCCTTATTTCATGTAAAGAACCCTTTCTTTAGTTCACTCACCTCCAAAATAGAATGAGCTTAAGGGGGCAATAGTATGTGGATTGCGCACCTTCTGCTTGGTAGGATATATTGATATAGACAAACAGGTTGCATAAAGTATTGCCTCATTTTTTAAGGAAAGGAAACCCCGATGATTACATTTGAAAGACCGGATGGTAAACCAGTTCAAGCCTATGTTGTGGAGCCAGTGAATGCACACAATGCACCTGGGATAGTGGTTATTCAGGAATGGTGGGGTCTTGATGACGAAATTAAAAATGTCGCCAATCGTCTGGCCAATGCGGGTTACCGCGCTCTGGTGCCTGATCTCTATCGCGGTAAATTAGCCTTAGAGGCAAATGAGGCCGAACATCTAATGAATGGTCTCAACTTTGGTGATGCTGCAAGTCAAGATATCCGCGGCGCTGTTCAGTATCTTAAGGCAACCGGAAGTGCTAGGGTTGCTATTACTGGTTTTTGTATGGGTGGAGCACTCACAGTATTGTCTGCTGGCCTTGTTCCAGAATGTGACGCAACGGTCGTTTGGTATGGCTACCCTCCATTAGAGTACGTTGATGCAAAGGCGATTAAAAAGCCTATGTTGGCGCATTGGGCTCTTCAGGATGAATTTTTCTCGATTAGTGGAGTAGATGAGTTGGAGCAGAAATTAAAAGCGGCTGGGGTGAATTATGATTTCCAGCGCTATGATGCTAAGCATGCCTTTGCAAATCCAAAGTCAGACTCTAGACATCTGCCACCATTACAATACAACCTGGCTGCTGCTGACTTGGCTTGGGAGCGCACCGTGAGCTTTCTTAAAAATAATTTAGCGAGCTGATACATTATTTAAAGGCCGACATGTTTTTTAATTGGATTTATAAGCGTAGCAATACCCAGATATTAATCATCCTAGTATTATTTTCTATGGTTTTACTTGATGTAATACCACGCCTTTTACAGTCCATACCCTTCTTTGCTCCTTCTGAGGATAGTACTCGGCTAGGTTTGGGTTTGTTTGGTTCCATCATGACTTTAAGCGGCCTCTTAATTGGTTTTCTACTCAATCAGGCCCAAACCAATTTTCGTGAAGTTCAGTCTTTAGTATCTAGAGAGGCTGGTCAAATCAATAATCTTGACCGCCTCTTAGTTCGTTACGGTGATCCTGTGATTGCCTCTATGCGAAAAGAGTTATTTGAATACATGAACTCCATCGTCAACGACGAATGGGACATGTTAAGAGATGGTCGGGGTAGCGAACGTACCCACATGCTATGGCGAGGACTATCTCGCAAGCTTTTATCCCTTGAGCCTCTGACTAATAGGCAAACAGCTATTTATGCCGATATCCTTAAAAAGGCCGAGGAAGTCGCTGAAAGCAGAGAAGCCAGGATAGAGCGCTCTTCAGCGCGTTTGCCCAATTTATTCTGGATTGTCATCATCATTTGTATGATGGCCTTGTTAGGCACAAATACCTTATTCACCCCTTCGGAATCTTTTTTCATGGGCCTAAAGATTTTACCCGTCACAATGGGTGCGCTCATTTCTCTTTTAATCATTACGGATCAACCTTTTAAAGGTCAGAGTTGCGTAAAGTCTGAGCCATTTCTGAAAATCATTGAGTCCATCAAAACTCGTAACGAATAATCTTTAGTTCTTTATTGCTCATGCATCTTTTTGCCGAAAATCTCGCGGTTGAACTTTCCTCTTACTATCGAAACCTAGCCTTAGGGCATGGCGTAATTCCGAAGGTCTTCACATTAGTCAATGGGGTAGGGGATCAGTACCTCTTTTTTATTGATGACCTGCGCATGCAGCAGGACGAAGAAAACCCATTTTTAGCTTACATCGTTCAAGCGCATGAGGCCGTTTGTTATGCAAGAGGAACTTTGGTGATCCTAGAGAAGTCTCAGCAACTCATTGAATTTGCGGTGATTGATCAAGATGACGTAGAAGCCATTGTCTGCTCAGCTCAGCTTACGCGGGACATTGACGATAAGCCAGTTGGACTGAGTGATTTTGAAAAGACCTTAGCTCCCAAAAAGACAATCTTCTTTGGCGGCCTCTATACCCCCGTTAAGCTATCAGATGACAGGGTGGAGGAGTTTGAAAGTCTTTGGGCGGAGATGAAGCCAAAGATTTTGCATCGAACCATGGGAATCTAGTTCTTCGATATGACGCCAGCACAACAGCGAGAATTAATTCATGGTTGCAAGGAGATGTCACATTCTGCTGTGACTATCGTGGCTTGGAGTGTGGTGACTGGTATCGCTATGGCCAAGTCGACACTCACTGTGCAACAAGCCATTGCCATGAGTCTGTTGGTATACGCAGGCTCCGCTCAGCTTGCTGCTTTACCGCTGATTGCCGTGGGCGCGCCTATCTGGGTCATCTTAGCCACTTCTTTCATGGTGAACTTGCGCTTTGTTATTTTTAGTCTTGGGCTGCAGGCACATTTTTCTTATCTATCTTCATGGCGTCGAATTCTACTGGGATATTTTTCTACTGATTTTTCTTATTTAGCGCATCTCAAGCGTTTTCCAAAGCCTGAGACTAAGGCTGAGTTAGCGGCAGATAAAGAGCACTTGCGCTTGTATTCGATGGTGGGATTTCAGGCTGCTAACTGGATTACTTGGCAGATCGGCTCTATCACCGGCATTTTGTTAGCCAGTCAAATCCCAAATGATTGGGGTTTGGAGTTTGCTGGTGTAGTTGCCTTGATTGTCGTTATTGGGCCGATGTTAGATCGTGCTTCAGCAAGATGGACGGCAGTCACAGCAGGAGTTGTTGCTGTGATGACTTACGGCATGCCTTTTAGGTTGAACATTATCTTAGCTATTGGCGCCGCAATATTTGTGGGAATCCTGTTAGATAAGTCGCCAAAAGAAGGGCCAATTTCATGAGCGATGAAGCTAGCTTGAGAATCGCTTATCTCATTGTTGGAATGATTGCGGTGACGATCGCATCGCGCTCTTTCTTTATTCTGCTTGGTAGTCGCATCAAGATCTCGGAATGGGCTTTGGAGACTATTCGTTATGCTCCATTAGCTGCTTTGATCGCAATTTTGGCGCCAGAAATCTTTTTGCCCATGGGCGCTTCTAGTATTGCAGAATTTAATCTGGGATTTCCTAATATTTGGGGAGGAATTGCAGCGATGATTGCCTTCTATATCAGCAGGAAAATGACACCAACCCTAGTGATAGGCATGGCAGCCTATACGGCTGCTCGGTTTTGGTTTACCTGATGGACGAGGTTGCAGCCTTGTAATCTGCTGATTTAACCCCATATATAGCTTAGTGCGAGTGTTTGGTGCCCAGGAAGGGACTCGAACCCCCACAACCTTACGATCGCCAGCACCTGAAGCTGGTGCGTCTACCAATTTCGCCACCTGGGCATGCAGTTATTATAAAGGCTTGTGCCTTTTGGCCTACTTTATAACCCCTTTTGGCTTTTCCCCTTCAGACTTAGTGGTTTGATACAGTAGGCTAATTAAGAATCATGATTGAAATATAAGGCATGTAATGCCGAAGGAATTGAATGCGTAAAGCAAAAAACTTGGTGCCACGAGAGGCTGACCGCTTAGGTACAGTCCAGGGCCACCGAGATGGATTTGGATTTGTAATCCCAGATGATGGTGGTGAAGACATCTTTCTTTCTGAAAGGGAGATGTCTCGCGTGATGCATGGCGATAGAGTCAATGTCAGAGTATTGGGAACCGATCGTCGCGGTCGTCCTGAGGGTCAGATTGTGGATGTCGTTTTGCATGCTAATAAGGTAGTGATCGGCCGACTCTTAAATGAAAATGGCGTCTTGATTGTGGCGCCAGAAGATAAGCGTATTGGCCATGATATTTTGATTCCACCAAAGGGCCAGGGTAATGCCAAATTAGGCCAAGTAGTGAGTGTTGAGATTATTGACTATCCAGATAGCTATCGCCAGGCTGTTGGTCGTGTTGTTGAAGTGCTTGGTGAGATTGACGATCCGGGCATGGAAATTGAAATTGCGGTGCGTAAGTATGGCGTTCCTCATGAGTTTTCTGTAGCAGTCAAAAAAGAATCGGCTGCATTGCCTGATACGGTTCAACAATCTGATCTAGAAGGTCGCGTAGACTTGCGTGATGTGCCGCTGGTGACGATTGATGGTGCTGATGCTCGTGACTTTGATGATGCGGTGTATTGTGAGCCAGTGATGTATGGCAAGAGTAAGGCGTGGCGTCTCATCGTCGCTATTGCTGACGTCTCTCATTACGTGAAGCCGGGCCACCCATTGGATGATGAGGGTCTCTTAAGGGCAACCTCGGTGTATTTCCCTAGGCGCGTGATACCCATGTTGCCTGAGAAAATTTCCAATGGATTATGTTCACTTAATCCTGGTGTTGATCGTTTATGTATGGTTTGCGACTCGGTCGTCGATAACAATGGCCTGGTTTTGGCTTACCAGTTCTATCCAGCCGTTATGCATTCTGCACAACGCTTTACATACGATACGGTATGGGAGATTCTTTCTAACAGCAAAGGTCCTGAAGCAACTCGTTTTGCTGAGTTCAGCCCTTTATTGGCCAATCTCTATTCACTGTATAAGATTTTGTTAGACGCACGTCAAAAACGTGGTGCGATTGAGTTTGAAACAACTGAAACCCAAATTATTAGTAATGAGCTCGGTAAGATTCTCCGAATTGAGCCACGCCTACGCAATGATGCTCACCGCTTAATTGAAGAGTGCATGCTGACAGCTAACGTGTGTGCTGCAGATTTCATTGATCAGAATAAGCATCTCAGTTTGTACCGTGTGCATGGCGAACCCTCTGAAGAGAAGTTAATGACTTTGCGTCAAGTGTTGCGTACATCTGGCCTGTCTTTGGATGGGGGCGAAAAGCCGAAGCCGAAAGATTTTGCTAAGCTCATGCGAGAAATTAAGGATCGCCCTGATGTGAATATGCTTCAGACAGTAGTGCTACGCGCTATGCAACAGGCAATGTATCAGCCTGATAATGAGGGTCACTTTGGCTTGGCATATCCTGCTTACTCCCATTTTACTAGCCCGATTCGACGTTACCCAGACCTCTTAACGCATCGCGTGATTAAAGCCATCCTAACTAAGAAGCCGTATGTACCTGTATTGCCGCCAACGGTACCGCTAAATCTGACTTTACCGCGTAAGGGCAAGGGTCGTGAAAATGCAGTGAATGCGAAGAAGTCCCATAGCGATGCGAAAGAGGCTGCTGCTGCAGGTTCACGCTCACCTAAGATACCGAGGGGGGCCAATGCAGCATTGCCCATTTGGGGTCAATTGGGTGTGCACTGCTCATCTAATGAGCGTCGTGCAGATGAAGCTTCGCGGGATGTTGAGGCTTGGTTGAAGTGTTATTACATGCGCGATCATCTAGGTCAAGAGTACGCTGGTACTGTAACAGGCGTAGCTACTTTTGGCCTGTTTGTACAATTAGAAAATCTCTTCGTTGAGGGCATGATTCATGTCACTGAACTGGGGGGTGATTACTTCCAATATGAAGAGGCACGCCAAGAATTGCGTGGTGAGAGAACAGGTATTCGTTATCGCTTGGGTGATCGTGTTCATATCTTAGTCAGTCGCGTCGACTTGGATGCGCGTAAGATCGAATTTAGCTTAGTGAAATCCGTTGGGCTTGAGCCCGGTGGTACAACTAATCGCCGTCAAATTATCTTGGCAAGTGATACCGGTAGGCCTAATAAGAAGGCAGCCCCCAAGAAAGGCCGCCCTGGTAGCAAGGAGCCCCAGAAGCACTCAGGTATTAATGTGAATGCCGCGAAGTCTGCTGGTAATCTGGGTGCCAATCAATCCAAAAATAAGGCAGGGAGAAGTGCTAGCCAAGTTGCAAAAACGGGTAAACCGATCAGACCTACTGGAAAACCTGCCGGCACCAAGCCGCCCGTTCGCAGCACTAAAGCACGCCGTAAATAAGTAGTTATTCCTGATTGAGATAAAGTAAAAATGAAGCAAATATTGGTCGGTTTTCATGCAGTGCAAGCGCGCTTACGGGTAGATGCCGCTAGCCTAAAGTCAGTCTATTTTGATCCTAGTCGGCGTGATCGACGGATGGGTGATTTCTTAAAGCAGGCGGAAGAAGCCCTGGGTGAAAGATTGCATGCTGCTGATGCAGAGCGATTACATAAGCTAGCTGGCCATGATCGTCATCAAGGTGTAGTGGCGTTAGCAGAGAAGATGACTATTGCCCGCACTATTACTGAGGTGGTAGAGGATGCCGATAGCAATCAAACTAAGGTGATGTTCCTGGTCTTAGATGGGGTAACAGATCCTCATAACTTTGGTGCCTGTCTGCGGGTAGCTGATGGTGCTGGTGTAGATGCAGTAGTAATTCCTAAGGATCGCTCAGCCTCGATCAATGCCACAGTAAGCAAAGTATCTAGCGGTGCTTCTGAGGTGATGCCGGTGATTACCGTCACTAATCTTGTCCGTAGCATGAAAGAGATGCAAGAAGCCGGTGTATGGCTCATTGGTACCGATGACGAAGCAGAAAAATCGATTTATGACATTGACCTCACTGGCCCGATCGGTATTGTGATGGGTGCAGAGGGTGAAGGCATGCGTCGCTTAACTCGGGAGAGCTGCGATGAGTTGGTGCGCATACCAATGAAAGGTGTTGTCGAAAGTCTGAATGTATCTGTTGCAAGTGGCGTATGCTTGTATGAAGCGCTAAGACAGCGCTTAG
This sequence comes from Polynucleobacter sp., assembly GCA_044340835.1. Classification (GTDB taxonomy): domain Bacteria; phylum Pseudomonadota; class Gammaproteobacteria; order Burkholderiales; family Burkholderiaceae; genus Polynucleobacter. The sequence continues at coordinate 4,055 of JBIISV010000042.1, read as the reverse complement.
CCAAAGAGTCAAAGTAAGCTGTTATCACCACTATCTACTTAAGAGGCACCCATGAAATGCAATGTTGGACGTACTGATCGTATTTTGCGCATCACCATCGGCCTTATATTGGTGGGTTTAGCTACTTTCCAAGTCCTCGGCCCTTGGGCGTGGTTTGGAATATTGCCCTTAATATCTGGAGTGATTGGAAACTGCTCAGCCTACAGCTTATTAGGAATCAATACACTGAAGAAGTAATTAAGCAATAAATACCCGAGCAATTAATCCGTTCAGGCATTAACTAACTAACTGTTTTAAAAATTGCTCTAGTTCGTCTGGCGGCAAGGCCCCGCTCACACGATGTACTTCCTTGCCATTTTTAAAGCCTGCTATGGTGGGGATGGATCTAATATTCCACTGAGATCCAAGTTGCTCTTCCGCTTCAGTATCTACTTTCACGAAAAGTATTTGGTTCGCATGCCTAATAGCGCTTTTCTGGAAAATGGGACCAAATAGCTTGCAGGGAGCACACCAGGGCGCCCAAAAATCTACTATGACCGGTATCGCTGATTGAGTTACTAGCTCACTAAAGTTTGCTGCAGTGGCATTGATAGGTAAAGAAACTAACTCTTGCTTACAGGCTCCGCAAATAGGAGTCTGATTGAGTTTTTCAGCGGGAACACGATTTCCTTTTGAGCAATGTGGGCAATAGATAATCATTTGTATTCCTTTATCAATTTATTGGCTAATCTACCGACTCAATAGCGCCTCTAGCTTTTCAGTATCAATGCAGAAGTTTCGTATTCCCTCGGCTAACTTTTCACTAGCCATGGCATCATTATTTAACTGTAGTCTAAAGTTGGATTCATCAAGCTGAAGTTGTGAGATGTTTTCAATTGCAAGCGCGCTTGCAGCATTGCTGGCATTGAGCTTTTTCTCAACAGCTAGCGTGCTTTTCTGGAGTTCGCTCAAAAGCTCTGGGCTGATAGTCAGCAAGTCACAGCCAGCGAGTTCTAGTATTTGAGTCGTACTGCGAAAGCTGGCACCCATGATTTCTGTTTTTATGCCGAAGTGCTTGTAGTAGTGAAAGATGCGCTTTACAGAAGTGACACCAGGATCATTTGCTCCGCCGTGAGTAGAGTCACTCCAATGACTGCCAAGCTTAGCTTTATGCCAGTCGGTAATACGCCCTACGAATGGTGAAATCAATTTCGCATGGGCCGCACCACAGGCTGCAGCCTGCACCAAAGAGAAGAGTAGAGTCATATTGCAATGAATGCCTTCGGCCTCTAAAAACTTGGCTGCTTGAATGCCTTCCCAGGTTCCAGCTAGCTTAATTAAGACGCGTTTTCGATCAATGCCGTGAGATTCATAAAGTGAGATGAGATGCTTGGCTTTATCAATGGTTGCCTGAGCATTAAATGAGAGACGGGCATCTACTTCAGTGGAAACCCTGCCTGGCACAATCTTCAAGATCTCGAGGCCAAAGGCAACAAGGATGTAGTCAACTAAATCTACTGGCTTCATAGCGGGATGCGCTGATTTAACTTGATTGAGTAATGTTTGATAGTTATCTTGCTGAGCAGCCTTGAGGATCAGGGATGGGTTAGTAGTGGCGTCCTGAGGCTGATATTCCTGCATACGCTCAAAGTCACCTGTGTCGGCCACGACGGTAGTTAGTTGCTTTAGTTGACTCAGGGTAGAAATAGTGGATGTCATAGGGATCTTGGCAGCTCTAGATTGGTTAATATGCATATTAGATTGAATATCATATGATAGATGTATCAACAACACGGTTTCAGTTCAGACAGGGTTATTTGGCAAGCTCATGAATCAAGATCAACTAAAGCAATTAGTGGGTGAGGCGGCGCGTGATGAGGTATTAAAGCTGCCTCCTGGACAAGTTCTCGGGGTTGGAACGGGCTCAACTGTCAATTGCTTTATTGACGCTCTAGCACCTCACAGGGCTCATTTTTCAGGGGTGCTATCAAGCTCCAATGCCACAACTGAGCGCCTATTAAGGCATGGTTTTAAGGTTTTAGATCCCAATGATGTGAGTGTTTTGCCTGCTTATGTTGATGGTGCAGACGAAATTGATCCTGCCGGAAATATGATCAAAGGTGGCGGCGGTGCCTTGACCCGAGAAAAAATCATTGCCTCGATGGCTCAGCAGTTTATCTGTATTTGCGATGCTTCTAAGCAGGTTGCTGTGCTGGGAAATTTTGCACTGCCGGTAGAGATTATTCCCTTATCCAGAGGAATTGTGACTCGGGAGCTAGCCAAGCTTGGCGGAACAGTGAGCCTCAGAATGGCAAAGGAGACTAGCGCTCAATTAGGTCAAACACCAAGCCAGCCAATGGTGACAGATAACGGCGGATGGATTTTAGAGATTACCGGCCTAAAGATTGCCAACCCCCTAGAGCTTGAATCTCAAATTAATCAAATTGCTGGTGTGATTACTGTTGGGCTGTTTGCCAAGGAGAAGGCTGATGTTCTCCTGGTGAGCAATGCGGCTGGAGTGAGTAGAGTCACTTTCTAATGAAAAAACCCGACGGGGCAGCAAGCTGATCCAACGGGTTTTTTGTTCTGGCTAGTTACAAGAGCTGACCAGCTAGCGATTTATCTTCAAGCGGTAGGTGGTACGTAACCTTGAGCCAAGTCTGCGCCACCCTCAAAGAAGTGTTTTTCAACTTGTTTAAGAAGATATTGGCGTGCCCGAGGATCTGCCATATTGAGTCGATTCTCATTAATTAACATGGTCTGATGTTTTAACCAATCTGCCCAAGCCTCTTTAGAGACTTGATTCCAAATCTTTTTCCCGAGATCACCAGGAAGTGGAGCAAAGTCCATGCCTTCGGCTTCTTTATTGAGTTTGATACATTGAACCATGCGTGCCATCTGTAATACCTTTCAAATACTGTTGAATATGTAGAGATCTGAATACTAGAGATCTTTAGTGAGAACCATCGACTTACGATCCCAGTTGTAAATCTCTTTTCTTTCTTCTGGAAGATCATCAACGGATGCCCGTTTAAAGCCGCGCTTTAAAAACCAATGCTCCGTTCTAGTGGTCAAAACGAAAAGTTTCTTAATGCCTTCCCGTTTAGCGCGCATCTCCACGCGCTTGAGCAAGCGTTCTCCATCACCTGAGCCTTGAACATCCGGATCAACTGCTAAGCAAGCAAGCTCGCCTACGCCATTGGGGAAGGGGAAGAGGGCCGCACAACCGAAGAGCACCCGATCGTGTTCAATGACAGAGAAGCGCTGAATATCACGCTCAATCACATCTTGACCACGGGCAGCCAGGATACCTTCTTCTTCAAGAGGGCTTGTCAGCTGCAAGATGCCGCCAACGTCATCTTGATTGGCTTCACGTAAATTTTCAATATCTGATGAAGCCAGCATCATTCCAATGCCGTCATGGGTGAAGAGCTCCTCCAAGAGCGCGCCATCCCGATTACAAGGCAAGAAGTGCACGCGGCTAACACCAGCACGGATAGCCCTGCCAGAAATATTCAGCAAGCTTTTCATGCCGAGATCGAGCTCTTGATGTTGAGCTACATAGTCTTGAAGTTGAGGCATAGAGAGTTCCGTAATGAAATCACCTTCCTCATCTTTTAAGCCGTCATAGGGGCTCAAGAAAATGAGCTTATCTGCTTTGAGTGCTGCAGCAGTAGATGCGGCCACATCTTCAAAGGCGAGATTAAATGCCTGGCCAGTAGGAGAAAAGCCCAGTGGTGAGAGCAACACAATCTTATTGCTATCGAGGGAAAGCTTGATGGAGGTCGAGTCCACCTTACGAACTAGGCCGGTATGGATGTAATCAACACCTTCAACCACGCCTACTGGCATGGCAGTAATAAAGTTACCTGAGATCACAGAGATGCGGGAACCTGCCATCGGTGTATTGGGAAGTCCACGACTAAATGCTGCTTCGATATCCAAGCGTAATTCACCGGCAGCCTCTTTGACACACTCTAGGGCAGCAGCATCGGTAATCCGATAGCTATGCATTGCGCTTTTACCAAACTGACTCTTAATGTTGCGCAGCATCAGCTGTTCTTCAATTTGGGGTC
>JBIISV010000041.1:0-13380 GCA_044340835.1 Polynucleobacter sp. | reverse complement strand
TAAGCAATTTCCACCTATAAATGCTCTATCGAGGAATTTTGTAAATGAGTGACAAGCCCTGTATGGACAAAGATCGTCGTAATTGGTTAATCGCCACTTCAGCGGTCGGCGGCGTTGGTGCGGCCGCGGCCCTTTACCCTTTTGTGGACAGTTTTCAGCCTTCTGAGCGTGCCAAGGCCGCTGGAGCTGCTGTTGAGATCGATATCAGTGGCATGCAGCCAGATGAAATGCGCATGGTTGAGTGGCGCGGTAAGCCTGTTTGGGTGGTACGCCGCACGCCTGAGCAAGTGGCTGAGCTTTCTAAGATTGATGCAGAACTTGCAGATCCTGATTCTTTAAGGGACCCAGCCCAATTTACCCCGCCTTATGCCCAGAATCAATGGCGCTCAATTAAGCCTGAATACATGGTGGTAGTGGGCATTTGTACTCACTTGGGTTGCTCCCCTACGCCTAAGTTTGAGGCAGGCGCCCAGCCCTCTTTGCCAAATACATGGCAGGGCGGTTTCCTTTGCCCTTGTCATGGATCTACCTTTGATATGGCGGGCCGTGTGTTCAAAAATAAACCTGCCCCAGACAATATGGAAGTTCCGCCTCATATGTACCTAACCGAGACCACAATTTTGGTTGGTGAAGACAAGAAGGCCTAAGGAGAGATAAATGGCATTTCAAGAAAAACAAGTCCCACCAGACGCCTCCGCCGCCGTAAAGCTTATGGCATGGGTTGATTCACGTCTTCCCGTCACAGAAGCCTTCAAGCGCCACATGAGCGAGTATTACGCTCCTAAAAACCTGAATTTCTTTTATATTTTTGGTGCCCTTGCAATTGTGGTTTTGGCTATACAGATCATTACAGGCATTTTCTTGACAATGAACTACAAGCCAGATGCTGCTAAGGCATTTGAGTCTGTTGAATACATCATGCGTGAAGTTCCATGGGGCTGGCTGATACGCTATATGCACTCCACTGGCGCCTCAATGTTCTTCGTAGTGGTTTATATGCACATGTTCCGTGGCCTGATTTACGGCTCTTACCGCAAGCCACGCGAACTCATTTGGATCTTCGGTTGCGCCATTTTCCTAGCCTTAATGGGTGAAGCATTCTTTGGCTACCTACTCCCATGGGGTCAGATGTCCTATTGGGGTGCACAGGTTATCGTGAATTTGTTCTCTGCAATCCCATTAATAGGCCCAGACCTTTCCTTGTGGTTGCGTGGCGACTATGTGGTTGGTGATGCAACCCTGAATCGTTTCTTTGCATTCCACGTGATTGCTATTCCATTGGTGCTTATTGGCTTAGTTGCAGCCCATATTTTGGCATTGCATGAAGTTGGTTCCAATAACCCAGATGGCATTGAAATTAAAGATACGGTTGATGAAAAAGGTATTCCATTAGATGGCATTCCTTTCCACCCTTTTTACAGTGTGCATGACGTCATGTATCTAGGCGGTTTCTTAATTATTTTTGCTTCGATTGTTTTCTTTGCACCAGAGATGGGCGGTTACTTTTTAGAGGCGAATAACTTTATCCCGGCCAACCCATTTGTTACGCCAACGCACATTGCACCGGTTTGGTATTTCACGCCGTTCTATTCGATGTTGCGTGCTACTACAACGGATTTCTTATTACCCTTGTGGATTTTCTTGGCAGTTATCTTGGGCATGTTTGCCTCAATGTCAAAAGATATTAAGGTAAAGGGCGCTTGTGCAATCATTGCTTTAGTTTTAGCTGCCAGCTTCTATGCACTTGATGCCAAGTTTTGGGGTGTGGTGATCATGGGCGGTTCGGTTGTGATTCTGTTCTTCCTGCCTTGGCTGGACCACTCTCCAGTGAAGTCCATTCGCTATCGTCCACAGTTCCATAAATATATTTATGGCATCTTTATTGTGAGCTTTGTAGTTTTGGGTTATTTGGGTATCCAACCCCCGTCACCCCTGTTTGAAAAGATTTCTCAGATTTGCACTATTTATTATCTGGGCTTCTTCTTGGCAATGCCGTTCTGGAGCAAACTTGGCACGTTCAAGCCAGTTCCAACACGCGTTACTTTTAAGCCTCATTAATTGAAGTCTGAGATATCCGTAAAGAGAAATTGGGAACTAGTATGAAACGAATTCTGCAAACCTTGGTAGGAATCTGCCAAGCAACTACCATTGTTGTTGTGCTTGGATTTGGCTTAAGTGCAAATGCAAGTGAGGGTGGTTTTCCTTTAGATAAGGCGCCAGATCGCGTGAGCAATAATGCCTCACTACAAAATGGTGCCAAGATATTTGTGAACTACTGCTTGAACTGCCATGCAGCAGCAAGCATGCGTTATAACCGCTTACGTGACATTGGTTTGACCGACCAACAGATTAAAGACAACTTGATTTTGACAGACGCTAAAGTTGGCGATCTGATGACGATCTCCGTCACGCCTAAAGAAGCTAAGGCATACTTTGGTAAAACTCCGCCAGATTTATCTGTTGAGGCTCGTGCGCGTGGTACTGATTGGCTCTACACCTATTTCCGTACTTACTATAAAGACGATACGACTCCAACCGGTTGGAATAATTTGGTTTATCCAAACGTTGGTATGCCGCATGTTCTCTGGGAGTTGCAAGGTGAGCGTGCTGCCAAGTTTGAGGAGCGTCAAGATCCGCACGACGCCAGTCGTGTAGAGAAAAAATTTGTTGGCTTTGAGCAGCTGACTCCGGGAACAATGAAGTCACAAGAGTACGATGACAACATTGCTGATTTAGTGGCATTCATGTCCTGGATGGCTGAGCCAGCTCAACTTGAGCGTAAGCGACTTGGAGTGATAGTGCTGCTCTTCTTGGCAATCTTCACATTGGTAGCTTGGCGTTTGAATAAGGCTTATTGGAAGGATGTCCACTAAGCCAATTTGTAAATTGATTTAAAGCCGCAGATTGTTGTGCGTTTGTTGTATTGAAGTAGATATTTAAGGAAATAAATTTATGATGGTGTTGTACTCAGGCACAAACTGCCCATTTTCGCAACGCTGCCGTCTAGTGCTTTTTGAAAAAGGCATGGACTTTGAGATCCGTGATGTTGACTTGTTTAATAAGCCAGAAGATATCTCGGTCATGAACCCCTACGGCCAAGTTCCCATCTTGGTTGAGCGAGACTTGATTTTGTATGAGTCAAACATCATCAATGAATACATTGATGAGCGTTTTCCTCATCCACAACTAATGCCGCCTGATCCAGTGGCGCGTGCACGTGCACGCCTCTTCCTCTTTAACTTCGAGAAAGAATTATTTATTCATGTGTCTGCCTTGGAGAATGAAAAAGGTAAGCCCGCTGAAAAATCACATGAAAAAGCGCGCTTAGCGATTCGTGATCGCTTAACTCAGCTAGCTCCTATTTTTGTGAAGAACAAGTACATGTTAGGTGAAGAGTTCTCGATGCTCGATGTTGCTATCGCTCCCTTACTGTGGCGTTTGGAGCATTATGGTATCGACCTTTCGCGTAACGCGGCTCCTCTCTTGAAGTATGCGGAGCGTATTTTTAGCAGGCCTGCTTATATTGAGGCTTTGACTCCATCAGAAAAGGTAATGCGTCGCTAAGCGGCTCATTACTCAGGCTGGCAAGATAAGCATGTCTGATATTCCAAGCAATAAACCCTACCTAATCCGTGCCCTACATCAGTGGTGCACGGATTTTGGCTTTACGCCCTTCATGGCAGTATTTGTGGACTCTAGTGTCGAAGTGCCAATGGAGTTTGTAAAGAACGATGAGATTGTTCTGAACCTCTCAATCGAGGCTTGCCATCAACTTAATTTAGATAACGATTGGATTAGTTTCCAGGCAAGATTTGGTGGAATTCCTAGAAAGATTATGGTTCCTGTGACCCATGTCCTGGCAATCTATGCTCGAGAGAACGGCCAAGGAATGTCTTTCCCGTTTGATGCTAGTAAAAACGCAAGGGATCAATCTAGCAAAGGCGTTATCGGGAAGGCTAAAGAGCCAAAAGCCACAAGACCTTCCTTAACGATTGTGAAATAGGTTAAAATATTATCCGATGCCCCTTTAGCTCATCTGGTAGAGCAACTGATTTGTAATCAGTAGGTGGTCTGTTCGAGTCGGACAAGGGGCACCATATGCTTATGAAGCAAATCACAATTATCCTGATCCATACTGGCTTTGGATCTCTTCCTAGCCATTTGCATGAGACTTTGGAAATTACAAGTCGAGTAGCGAAAAAAAGCCGAATTATTTTTTTATCCAATCGAATCAATCGTAAGGCTTATGATGAAATTATCGGGCGATTTGAGGGTACCCCAAAACAGTTGCCAACTATTGAGTTTATTGCGATAGAGGATGTACCTGAAAGTCTAAATTCAAGAAAGTTTCGAGATTCATCGACATTAAATCGTTCATTTAGAGATGGATTTTGGTTTAATGCATCCGACAGATTTTTGGTGCTTGCAGACTTTATGAGCAGTTATGGGGTTAAAAATGTAATTCATATTGAAAATGATTATGTTTTGTATTTTGATCCAAGCGAAAAGTTTGATGCCTTCCATTGCTATGCCGACTTTGCAGTTCCTCTAGACAGAATTAGGGCCATACCCGGGATAGTTTGGCTAAAGGATGCCGTAGTTGCAAATAGATTAGCCCAGTCTATCGTTGACAATCCCAATCAAGATGATATGGCTTCTGTCGGAAAATTTTGTATTGATCATTTCAAAAATGGTGCTAAACCATTACCCACAATTCCACTGCGCTATGCAAATCTGAGGGGTTTGAACTACGAGCAATATTCGTCTGGAATTGATACATTTGGCGGCATCTTTGATGCTGCGTCATTAGGCCAGTATCTCGGTGGGGTGCACTGGATGAATGATCCAAATGACACTACTTTCTTTATGAATGAGAGTAGCGATCTAAAAGTATCAGATTTTTCGTTTTCTTGGGCAATTCACGATAATCTAAAAAGTCCTCAATTGACTTTTGAGGGGGATGAGACAAGTATCCTCGGGTTGCACGTACACTCCAAAAATTTAAGTGGGGTCTCACCATTTAATCATGGCGTCCAGTACGCAATTGAAGACCTGGTAACTGGTGAGAGAATTCAGGCGCTTTGTGATGTAACGGTAAGCACACCTTCAATTACAAAATTTCATGGCCGATTGAATATTCTCTCTAGGGAGTTGATAGAGTTCCCCGAAGATGCTCAGGGCAATCTGCTACAGCCTACAACCGAATTAATTGAGAGATTAGTGGGAGTAAAAACTATATTTGTTTACACCCATCTGATACCTTATTTTAGATATTTTATAGCCCCTAGATTAAATTCACCATTTACTCTCGTGACGCATAATTCAGATCATCCTGTGACCATGATGGATTTTGAATTATTAAATCATCCATATTTAAAGAATTGGTTTGCGCAAAATTGTGAATTTAGCCATTCTAAATTAAAGGCATTGCCGATCGGCTTAGAGAATTCTCAGTGGGGAGCCGATAAGCTAGGACAAATGATTGATGCGGGTAGGAAGATACTCAAAACAGACCTTTTGTATGCAAACTTTTCGATTCAGACTCATCCATCAAGAGTTGATGCGATGTCGGTAGCTAAAAAATTAGGATATGCCACTATAGAAACTGGTGTTAATTACGAGGAATATTTGAAAAGTTTGGCCCACCATAAATTTTGTATTTGCCCGCGTGGGAATGGTGTTGATACTCATCGGTTTTGGGAGGCGCAGTATCTAGATTGCATACCAATCATTTTATCGTGTGATTGGACTGCCAGTTACTCTGATATGCCGGTATTAATTTTAGATAGTTGGGCTTTGTTAGAAGAGCTAGATCTTAACGCAATTTATATCAAAATAAGTAATAAGTACTATTCAAGAGGCGCATTGAGTCTTTCAAAAATTGCTGAGGATATGAAGAATGACTAAGAATTTATTGATAGAGGGCTGGAGAGGAATTAACCACTCTTATTCTCTTGTAAATCAATATCAATTACTAGAGCTTAATAAAAAGGATTTAAGTCTTTATCACCACGATGTTTTGCCCTATAGGGCGGAATGGAACTCAGAGAAAAATTTTGCTGGATTCGATCAGGACTCCGTTGATTTAATTTCTAAAATTAGTGATTTACCGCAAAATATTTCTCCAGATGTTACTTATAGAATAAGCTTTCCTTATAACTTCACTTCTATTGACATTGGTGAATTATTTGTATTTGGTACCTCTGAGCACCAAGTGATTATTGAAGACATGGTTTATGGAAAAAATAGAATAGTTCAATATAAAAATGCGCCTTTAAAAGTGATTACTCCATCAAATTGGTCCAAAAAAGGTTTTTTAAATGCCGGTCTTAGGCATGAGCAGATTGAAGTCATTCCTCACGGTGTTGATTTATCCATCTTCAGACCTCTTGATTCTGATTTGCGAGCCGACTATAGAGATATGGTAGGTGCCAATAAGGATAATTTTGTAATTTTAGTAATTGGTGCAATGACTGAAAACAAAGGCGTTGATATACTTTTGGATGCCTATATTCAGCTTAAACTCAAGCATCCTCAGATTCTTCTTGTATTGAAAGATCAGAGTAATTTGTATCAATTCACTGCAAGGGATTTAGTTCAGCTTTATTGCAGACAAAGAGGGATTGATCTAACCTCGTCAGTAATTAGCCAAGCTCTTTCAGATATTGTTTTAGTTTCGGAAAATTTGAATTTTACTCAGTTGAATGGTCTTTACAATGCTGCAGATTGCTATGTTTCTCCATATAGAGCTGAGGGCTTTAATCTCCCTCCCATGGAGGCAGCAGCAGCAGGCACTCCAATTATTGTAACTAAGGGTGGATCTACTGATGATTATGTTGATCCATCATTCGCATTGCAAATTGAAAGTAAGAAAATATTTAAGGATGAAAAATATTTTTTAGAGCCAAACTTAGATTCTTTAGTTGAAAAAATTGAGAGCTTGATTTTTAAAAAAAACTTAGAGTTGAATTCAGTGAACGCACGATTATTCTTGGAGAGTAATTTTTCGTGGTCTAAAGTAACCGATAAATTATCTAATCTATTTTTTAGGAAGTAAATTGAGTTATAGGGTTGTATTGTTTGTTTCTGGCAAATACAGCATTGCCACTACTGCACCACTTGCTAAGAAAATCGTTGGATACCAAAGCCCCGCAATATCGCTTGTCCAGCTTTGATTTATCCAAGTCACAATCAGTGGCAGAAGTCCTCCAATCCATCCGGCTGCTAGATTGTGTGGAAGTGTGGCCGCACTATTTCTAGTCTTTGCTGGAAAGAGTTCTGCAAGCAGGGCTGTTTGTGGGCCTACAACTAGCGCCAATATTCCAGATAGACCCAATAGAATAAATATGATCTGAATAGAGGCATGGCTACTTCCCTGAATTACTTCTTGCCCAATTGCTTGAAGAAGATGGAAGGCTGGCAATATGAGCGCGGCACCTAAAATAAGACCACTAATCACCACAGGTTTTCTACCAACTTTGTCTGATAGCCACCCTGCAAATATCGTGAGTGGCAGCAAAGCTAGCGTGGCATAGACACTGAATTGATCTACTAATTGAGGCGGGAGCTTTACTGAGGTCTTTAAAAAGATGGAGGTATAAACCTGGACACAGAAAAATAACACTGCTCCACCAGCAGAGATACAGAAAAAGAGCAGAAACATTCTTTTTCTCGTCTCGGGATCTTTGAAGTTGTCTCGCAGTGGGGTCTTCGATTGAGCCGCTGTTTTACTTAATTGCAAATAGACCGGTGTTTCTTCTAAAGCCATGCGGGCTTTAAATGCGATTAATAGCAGAATAAGTGAAACCCAAAAGGGTACCCGCCAACCCCAAGATAGAAACTCTTCTGGAGTGAGATAACTCTGAAGTAATGCAATCTGTAGGGTTGAGACCAAAATACCCAGAGGACCCATCAGCTGTAGGAAGCTAGTTTTAAAGCCTCTGTTGGCATTACCCGCATGCTCGGTGAGGTAAACAGCGCTGCCACCAATTTCACCGCCCGCTGATAGCCCTTGCAAAAGTCTGAGGCTCACTAGAAAAATAGGTGCCCAGATCCCAACTTGGGCATAGGTTGGTAAAAAGCCAACACAGAAGGTGGCAATACCCATCAGGGTGATAGTGATCATAAAAACTGGCCGTCGACCAATGCGATCACCAATGCTTCCGAAAATGGCAGCGCCTATAGGTCGCACCACCATACCAACACCAAAGGTGGCTAGGCTCGCTAGGAGACCGGTACTGGGGTCGCTACTAGGAAAGAAGAGGGGGGCAAAAACCACTGCCAGTGTGGCAAAGGTCAGAAAGTCGTACCACTCTAAAAAAGTTCCAAAACAGGCTGCAGTAGCAACCTTTCTATAGGAATGGGGTGAAGCTTGAGTTTCTGATGGGTCGAGAGCAGTCAATTTTTACTCTGGATCTGAAGACGAATCAATCAGGGGTGTAGATAAATTTTTACTTGGCTTCACTCCTAGCTCCCGAACCTTTTCAGCCGACCGAATGAGATTGCCTTTACCAGACTTCAATTTATTGAAGGCGTCGTGATAGCTCGTTTGTGCTTGATCAAGGCGTTGACCGAGTTTTTCAAGATCATCTACAAAGCCAACAAATTTATCGTACAGCGTGCCACATTGCTTGGCAATCTCTAGTGCATTGCGGTTTTGGTGGTCCTGTCTCCAAAGGTGCGCAACAGTGCGTAATGTGGCCATCAAGGTGCTTGGGCATACCAGTACGATATTCTTGGCTAGTGCTTCTTGATACAAGTTTGGTGCGGTCTTAAGCGCCAATAAAAAAGCTGGCTCGATTGGGACAAACATCAGAACGAAATCCACTGAGCCAATACCATACAGAGAGCTGTAGTTCTTGCTGGAGAGTCCTTGAATATGCTGACGCAGTGATTGGACGTGAGCAGTTAATTCTTGTTCAGCAACTGCGGGGTCTGAGGTCTGGGCATGACGTGAGTAAGCGGTGATGGAAACCTTACTATCAACCACCAGGCTTCTGCCTTCGGGTAGTTTGACCACAACGTCAGGTTGAAGACGGGAGCCATCAGTTTGTGTATGGCTATCTTGTACAAGGTATTCTTCACCCTTGCGTAGACCTGAGGATTCGAGAATCGATTCCAGAACGAGCTCACCCCAATTGCCTTGCACCTTTGAGTCTCCCTTCAATGCTTGGGTAAGGGAGCGGGTTTCATCCGACATTCGTAAATTCAGATTAGCGAGTCGCTCGATTTCACTCTTCAGTGCAAAGCGTTCCCGCGCCTCATTACCGTAGGAGGTATTAACTTGCTCTTTAAATTCAGTCAACTTAGTTTGGAGCGGTTTGAGCAGTGCGTCTAAGTTTGCTACATTTTGCTCTGTAAAACGCTTGGATTTATCTTCCAGAATTTCATTAGCTAAATTCTTGAACTGGCTAGTGAGTGCTTCTTTAGCTTCGTTGAGAGATTCAATTCTGCCAAGACCTTGTTTACGCTCAGAATCTAATTCAGCCTCTAGGCGGATTGCATTTTGTAATGCTTGGTCCCGTTCATTGCGAAGATGAATGGCTAAGGAAGTTTCCGTTAAGCTTTGCTGCTCTAGGCGTATTAGTGCAGAACGTAAGTTCAGCGCATAAACTAAAAGGCCTGCACCTATTGCAAGTGGCAGGCCAAAAAGAAGCAGAGAGCTTAAGTCAAAAGTCACAGAGAGGCGCTACGAATTTTTTGCAATTAGGCCTGAACAAGCTTTTTCAATTCACCACTTTCAAACATCTCTGTCATGATGTCAGAGCCGCCAATGAACTCACCATTAATATAGAGTTGCGGAATAGTTGGCCAGTTAGCGAATTGTTTAATCCCTTCGCGTATTTCTTGGTCTTCTAAAACGTTGACGGTATGCAGTGTATCAACACCGCTCGCCCGTAAAATATTGATCGCATTTCCAGAGAAGCCACATTGTGGAAACTGGGCATTGCCCTTCATAAACAATACAACAGGATGACTAGAAACGATTTCTTGAATTTTTGCTTGGGTATCCATTATTTTTCCTTCTCAATTTTTCTAATAAAAGCGATCTTGATTCAAAACTGACTAGGGGGAATTTTAAAGCTATCTGAAGAAAAGGGTGAATTCCCTTGATAGGTTTTAGAGCTTTTTTCGCCCAGAAACTACACGGCAGTGACCGGCTAAATCGAGATGTACCTGGATATCGACTAAATCTATAGCTTGTAGGAGCGTCACAACGGACTCGGATTGATCAAAGCCATGCTCTACAGCGATAAGACCCCCAGACTTTAGGTATTGATGTGCCCCAGAAATAATGATCTCCAGGCAACTGAGACCGCTGGCGTAATCGGTTAGAGCTGATGTGGGTTCAAATCTGAGGTCCCCCTGGGTGAGATGGGGGTCTTGATTGGCTATATAGGGCGGGTTGCTGACAATGACATCAAACTGGTTTTCCTGGTCTATTGCCCCATACCAGCTGCCTTGCGCAAATTTGACTTGATGGTTTAGTTGGAGTGATTGAGCATTTTGTTTTGCAATAGTCAGCGCTTCGTTTGACTGATCGGTTGCAATCACATTAGCCAATGGTGTTGCACTTGCGATAGCGAGTGCAATCGCACCAGAGCCAGTACCCAGGTCTAGTATTTTGGTTGGTCTATTGAGTTTCGCGATTTCAGCAAGAGCAATATCCACTAGAAGTTCAGTTTCAGGGCGCGGAATCAGAACGCCAGGAGCAACCAGTAACTCAATTTGATGAAATCCCTTCTTACCGACGATATACGCGATGGGTTCACCGATGATTCTTCTAGATACCAGGGCTTCCCACTCGGTATGCGCCGTTTCATTCAGGACCATATCATCCCGGGACAGCAGTGCTGAACGGAGTAGTTGGTAGTGCTTATCTAAAATATGAGCCAGTAGTATGCGAGTTTCATTTGCTGGTAAAGCACAGCCACTTATAAGGGCTCGTAAAGACTGATTGGCACTCATTCCAATAAAATTAATTATCACCCAGCGCTGCAAGGAGTTCAGCTTGATGCTCCGACGCTAGCGCATTACAAAGATCATCGATATCACCATCCATCATGGCATCAATTTTATAGAGCGTGAGGTTGATGCGATGGTCGGTAATCCGCCCCTGTGGAAAGTTGTAGGTACGAATACGGTCGCTACGGTCACCAGTACCCACTAAAGACTTTCTGGTTTGCGCCTCTAACTGATGTTTCTCACGTTCGCGTGCATCCATGATGCGTGATACCAGAACCTTCATCGCTTGCTCTCGATTGCGATGTTGGCTACGATCATCCTGACACTCAACAACTGTACCCGTAGGTAAGTGGGTGATACGTACCGCAGAATCTGTCTTATTGATGTGCTGGCCACCAGCACCCGAAGCTCTAAAGGTATCAATGCGTAATTCTGCAGGATTTATTTTGACCGCTTCTAGCTCATCAGCTTCCGGCATCACGGCCACCGTACAAGCAGAAGTATGAATACGTCCTTGAGTTTCTGTTTGGGGAACCCGTTGGACACGATGACCGCCAGATTCAAATTTGAGACGTGAGTAAACCGACTGCCCCACGAGGCGCAACACAACCTCTTTATAGCCACCCAGATCAGACTCGGCAGCGTTAACCAGTTCTACTTTCCAGCCTTGACGTTCCGCAAAACGGGTATACATTCGGAGTAGATCGCTGGCAAAGAGCGCGCTCTCGTCGCCGCCAGTTCCTGCACGAATTTCTAAGAAGACATTACGTTCATCATTAACATCTTTTGGGAGCAAGAGTTTTTGAAGAATATCTTCAAGCTCTTCCATGGTGGCTTGAGCTTGTTTTTGTTCTTCGTCAGCAAAGTCCTTCATCTCAGGATCTTTGCGCATCTCTTCTGCAGCTTGGGCATCTGCCTCAGCCTGTTTATATAGGCCAAATTGGGCAACTACCGTTGCGATATCAGAATGCTCACGCGTGAGCTTCCGATAGTTGTCCATATCTTTCGTGGACTCTTCGGTGGTTAATAAGGAGTTAAGTTCGGCTAAGCGCGTGTCTAGGTGGTCTAGCTTAGCCCGCATGCTGGGCTTCATCTAATGGTCTTCTGGCTTGGAGTGCGAGGCGAATAATTTTGGTAATAACTTCATCAGGGCGTCACGCTCAGCGCCGTTCGAATGTTGTAAGGCGTGCAATGAGCCATGCAAGAGCTTATTGGTTAAGCCCTGTGCCATCGCATTGAGAACCTCTTGAGGGTCATCACCACGCATCAATCGCTTCATGGCGCGATCGAGTTCAAGTTGCCTAAGGGTCTCACCTTGCTGTTGAATATCCTGAATCAGAGGCACAGTTTTACGACTCTGCATCCAGTGCATGAAATTCCCTACACGATCTTCAATGATGGCTTCAGCCTGGCTCACTGCCGCTTGACGTAAAGAGGTACCTGTCTGAATCATTACGCCTAAATCATCTACTGTATAAAGGTAGATGTCATTTAATCGGGCAATCTCTGGTTCAAAATCGCGGGGAACAGCTAAATCAATCATCACCATTGGCTTGCGACGACGTTGCTTGAGAGCGCTCTCCACCATACCTAAGCCGATAATGGGTAGCGAGGAAGCGGTGCTCGATATGATGATGTCGAATTCGTGTAGTCGTGAGGGAAGCTCGGAAAGCTTCAGTGATTCTGCTTCAACGTCTTGAATAGAAATCGAGTCTGCTAATTCTTGGCCACGCTCAATAGTACGATTAGCGATCGCAACACCTTTTGGTTTACGAGCAACAAAATGGGTGGCGCATAAAGTAATCATATCGCCAGCACCAATAAACAATACACGCTGGTCAGCAACAGTTTCAAAGATGCGCTCTGCTAGTCGAACTGAAGCAGCAGCCATCGAAATGGAATGTGCGCCAATTTCTGTAGAGCCACGAACTTCCTTGGCAACCGCAAAAGTTTTCTGGAAGAGTTGGTTTAGGTAGGTGCCTAAGACACCTGCATCATTTGCAGTGCGCACCGCATCCTTCATCTGTCCCAAGATTTGCGTTTCGCCAATCACCATAGAATCTAACCCACAAGCGACTCTAAAGGCATGACGAACTGCATCTGATTGCGGTAGGGAATAAATATGCGGCTCTAAACTACTTGGAGCTAATTGTTGGGTTTTTGCTAACCAATCAAAGGTGGCTTCATGCAATAGGCTGGCTGCATCTGCATCGTTAGCAGCGCAATAGACCTCAGTACGATTACAGGTCGATAGAATGGTCGCTTCGGGCAAGCCGGCATGATTCGCGCCAACGAGATGTTGGCGAAGATCGTGCAACGCTTCTTGAAGAAATTCAGGGTCAAAGGCGACCTTTTCCCGAATGGCGACCGGCGCTGTGTGATGATTGATGCCGAGTGTCAACAACTTCATAATGG
>JBIISV010000040.1:0-13562 GCA_044340835.1 Polynucleobacter sp. | reverse complement strand
AATTCACCGGCAGCCTCTTTGACACACTCTAGGGCAGCAGCATCGGTAATCCGATAGCTATGCATTGCGCTTTTACCAAACTGACTCTTAATGTTGCGCAGCATCAGCTGTTCTTCAATTTGGGGTCTGATGCCATGAACCAAAACAATGCGCATACCCATGGCATGCAACATGGCGATATCTTCAATCAGATTCTCGAGACCAATTTCTTGGGCCAACTCACCAGCAAAGGCTATTACAAAGGTCTTTTCACGGAAGCTATGAATGTAGGGCGCAACATCACGTAACCAACCCACAAAAGGAAAGTTAGAGCTGGATTCTTCGGCATTTGAGCCGGGGTTTGGTGCATTTGTTGGCATAGTGAGAAAATTATAGGGTGCAAGAGCCCATAAACCAACAAAAACCCAAAGCAAGGCCTGCGACTGTGCCTGCTTCCAACACCCCACGACGTCTCGAAATTCGCTTTCCAGAAGAGTTGCCCGTATCTGGCCAGCGTCAAATCATTAAAGATGCCTTAGGCTCACATCAGGTCGTGATCGTCTGTGGTGAGACTGGCTCGGGTAAAACAACCCAGTTACCCAAGATTTGCTTAGACCTCGGTAGGGGCACCATGAACGGTGGTCGTCTCATTGGGCATACCCAGCCTCGGCGCATTGCTGCCACAGCAACTGCCAAGCGCATAGCTCAGGAACTGGGTACGCCCATTGGTCAGGATGTGGGCTATCAGGTCCGTTTCGCCGATAAGACCAGCCAGGGCGCATCGATCAAATTAATGACCGATGGCATTCTGCTGGCGGAGACGCAACGTGATCCCCAGCTTCGTGCCTACGACACACTCATTATTGATGAGGCTCATGAGCGCAGTCTGAACATTGATTTTCTGTTGGGCTATTTACGCCAGCTACTACCTAAGCGCCCAGATCTCAAGCTGATCATTACATCGGCCACGATTGACGCCAAGCGTTTCTCTGAACATTTTGCGATTCAGGGTAAGGCTGCACCTGTAATTGAGGTAAGTGGTCGACTCTTCCCGGTAGAGCAGCGCTATGAACCGCTTGAGCCCGATGTGAGACCAGATGGCAAAAAAGAATCCAAAGAGGCAAAAGAAATTTCGGATGCGGTAGCGGAGGCGATCGCCAATGTCTGGCGAGAGGGGGCTGCAGGAGCTGGAGATGTGTTGGTTTTCTTACCTGGAGAGCGAGAAATTCGGGATTGTGCCGAAGTTCTGAGAAAAGACCATGTTATCCAACAACGCTTTCATCCAGAGATACTCAGCCTTTTTGCTCGGCAATCTGTTGCCGAACAGGAGCGCATTTTTAATCCAGGCAATGGTCGTCGCATCATTCTGACTACCAACGTCGCTGAGACCTCATTGACTGTTCCCAATATTCGCTATGTCGTTGATAGTGGTTTAGCACGTGTCAAGCGCTACTCCTATCGTAATAAAGTTGAGCAACTACAGATTGAGCCCATATCTCAGGCTGCCGCCAACCAAAGAGCGGGTCGTTGTGGACGCGTGTCGGATGGTATTTGCATTCGCCTATATAGCGAGCAGGATTACTTAGGCAGACCAAAATTTACTGACCCAGAAATTTTACGGAGTTCCTTAGCAGCAGTGTTGCTTCGGATGAGCTCTTTACGCTTACCTAGAATTCAAGAATTTCCCTTTATTGATAAACCGCTAGGGCGTGCGATTGCCGATGGCGTTCAGCTTTTAGAGGAGTTGGGCGCCATCGAGTATGACGATGCCACTCTTGGGGATGACAAAGATATAAACAATAGTTTTAAATTAACGCCTATCGGCAAGCAGTTGGCAGATCTGCCTCTTGACCCTCGTATAGGTCGCATGCTCTTGACTGCTAAGGAGCAAAATGCATTGCGTGAAGTGACGATCATTGCTTCCGCTTTGGCTACGCAAGATCCACGTGATCGGCCAATGGATCAAGCTGCTGCCGCTGATCAGGCTCACTTACAGTTTGCCGATGAACGTTCTGAGTTTCTGAGTTTCGTTAAGCTCTGGGATTGGTATCAGGATGCGCTCAAACATAAACATAGCAATCGTCAATTAGAAAATCTCTGCCGTAGCAAATTTTTATCCCCTAGACGCTTGCGTGAATGGCGTGATGTCCATGGGCAGTTACAAACCATGCTAGGTGAAAAAGGCTGGAAAGATAATCCCTCAGCTGCCACCTATGAACAAGTTCATTTATCTTTATTGACCGGCTTATTGGGGTATGTTGCCAAAAAAGAAGAAGATGAAAAATCCCAAGAGCGGGGCAGTAAAACTGGTGGGTATATTGGTGCGCGCGGAATACGTCCATTCATTTGGCCTGGCTCTACGATTGGTAAAAAAGCGGGAGCCTGGATTTTGGCTGGCGAGCTCCAAGAGACTAACCGCATGTATGCCCGCACGATTGCCAAGATTGAGCCACAGTGGGTAGAGAAGGTTGCCGCCCATCGACTGATTAAATCGTTGAGTGAGCCATTCTGGGATAGTCGTCAAGGTGAGGTGATGGCATTTGAGCGTGGGACTCTATATGGTTTACCAATTTATCACGGTCGTCGAGTGCGTTATGAGTCACATAATCCTGTGGAGGCCCGTGAGCTATTTATCAGCCACGCTTTAGTCCAAGAAGAAATGTTTGGACGTATGGATACACCGGCATTAATTCGAGAAACTGAAGCAGATGCCAGAAAAAAATATCCCGGTAGTTTTGAGTTCTTTTGGCATAACCGCAGGCTCATTAAAGAGATCGAAGCGCTTGAGCATCGCTCACGTCGTCCTGATGTTCTGGTAGATGATGATCTCTTATTTGCTTTTTATGATTCCCGTATCCCCAAAGATGTACTCAGTAGAGAGGGAATGAAAGCTTGGCTCAGAAACACATCTAAGAACGCGGATGCTAATGCAGAAACTATGGATAGCCTTTTGCGCCTCTCCAAAGCAGACTTAATGCGTCATGAAGCTGCAGGAATTACGGTAGATCGTTATCCTAAAAAGATGGTGGTTGGCGGTAGCGAGCTGGCTTTAACTTATCACTTCGAGCCAGGTAGTCCAAAAGATGGTGTCACTCTCATTGTTCCCTTGACGCTCCTAAATCAAGTGGATGGTCGCCGTTGTGAATGGCTAGTACCAGGAATGTGCGAAGAAAAAATACATCTCTTACTCAAATCACTCCCACAGAAACTCCGTCGTCACTGTATTCCCTTGCCTGAGTATGCAAAATCTTTTTTAGAGCGCATGCTGACAGGAAAACAGTATGGTCTTGGCGATTTCTTGGATAGTTTAATTGCGGACATTCGTCAAGAGCGTGGTTTGGAGATTAAGCGAACAGACTTTAGGCCTGAATCTTTGCCGCTGCATGCTTCAATGAATTTCCGTCTTGTAGATGAGCATGGTCGCCAATTGGAGTTGGAGCGCAATTTAGCGCGTCTGCGTGCTGAGTATGGAGAGACTGCCCGTTCTGCCTTTCAGGCTATTGCCCAGGACGCAGTCCATGAAGAGCTGGGTGTGGTTGCCATAGCGAGCAATGCGAGCCCTGTGAGTAAGATCAATTCAAATAACAATGTGTCTGCAGTAAAATCGGTAGAGCAGGGCGGCTACCAAAGCTGGGGTTTTGGTGAGTTACCCGAAACTCTAGAAATTCAGAAAGGCAATCGTACTTTCTTTGGTTACCCGGCTTTAGTTGATCGGACAGAATTTTGTGATCTTGAGGTATTTGATGACTTGCTTGAAGCTAGAAAACATCACCGGCAAGGATTGCGTCGACTCTTTGCTTTGGCGAATAAAGATACGCTTAAGGCCCTCCAAAAACAGCTGCCTGGAATTCGTGAGCTCGGCTTATTGTTCATAAACGTGGGTTCAGTCGATGGCTTAGTGGAGCAAATTCTCAATCTCGCCATAGAGCGTGCATTCATGAATGATCCTTTGCCTGTGAATGCGGAGCAATTTTCTGAGCGTCTCCAAGCAGGTAAGCCCCGCTTGGCTTTAATTGCCCAGGAAGTATCAAAACATGCTCTAGCAGCTTTACAAGCCTATGCAGATCTCCAGAAAAAGCTAGCCCAAGCAAAAGCTGCCTCTGCCACTGCTTTTATAGATATTCAAACTCAAGTTCAAAGCCTTGTATTTGCAAAATTCGTTTCAGATACGCCCTATGGTCAGCTAGTCCATTTCCCGAGATATCTCAAAGCGATTGCGATGCGCATCGATAAGTTGCGTACCAACCCAAGCCGCGATGCACAGTGTCAAAAAGATTGGGAGTCGGTTGCCCGCCCTTGGCAAAAACTGGTGCAGGGCGGTCGTGGATCCGGAGCTTATCTCATGACCGAAGATCAGGCTCTAACGGATTTTCGCTGGCAGCTTGAGGAATTAAGGGTGGCTCTCTATGCCCAGGAGCTAAAGACCCCTAGCCCAATGTCCTTAAAGCGCCTAGAAAAAGTCCTAGCCAGCCTGCGTTAGATCAAATTAAGTCATATTGAAGCAACTCCAAAGTAGTCTCAATTGCTTACAATATGAATTATGCACACATTTATTCGTTCAGCCAGATTTGGCACAATTTCAGCGCTGGCCGTATCCGCTTTGATGGGGCTCTATCTGAGTGTCTTCGCCCAAACTTCAGCGGCAGCTGACCCCAAGGCCGAGCCTAAGTTAGCGATCGTATTGAACTCGGGTGAAGCTTCCGTGAGTTTGATTGATATGCTTACTCGCAAGGTGATCAAGACCGTACCCGTGGGTAAAGAACCCCATCACCTGATGATCACCCCTGACCAAAAGACGCTTTTGATAGCAAATGCTGTTGGTAATGACATTACCTTAATGAATCCTGTGAACGGTGAGATAACTGGCAGGATTCCGAACATCATCGATCCATACCAAATTGGCTACTCCCCGAACAACAAGTGGTTTGTTTCGAATTGCAATCGCTTAGATCGAGTGGATGTTTATCAGGCGTCAGGCTCTGATTTGAAGTTAGCCAAATCGATTAAGCTCGGAAAAACACCCAGTCACCTTGCATTTACGGCGGATAGCAAAATTGCTTTTATTACCCTGCAAGATTCCAATGAATTGGCTGCCATTGATTTAGATACACAGACCGTTGTTTGGAAAATGCCTATAGGCAAGGTGCCAGCAGGTATCTGGATGACTCCTGGCGATCAATATCTATTGGTTGGCATTACAGGCGAAGATTATGTTCAAGTGATTGATTGGAAAAATCGCAAAGAAGTAAAACGCATCCTGACTGGTAAGGGTGCTCATAATTTCCGCCCACTTGGCGATAAAAAGCATGTTTTCGTCACTAATCGTATTGCATCTAGTATTAGCTTAATTAATATGCAAACCTTAGAGAAGGTGGGCGATATCACAGGATTGCCTGCAGGACCTGATGATATGGAAATCACGCCTGATGGAAAAACGCTGTGGGTAACCCTGCGTTTCTCAAAAAAAGTGGGAGTCATTGATATCCCTTCGATGAAGCTAACCTCAGTTATCCCGGTTGGTAGATCGCCTCATGGGGTTTTCTTTACCCCGAGTGCGGGCTGGGAATAAATTTTTTTTAGATGTATTTGAAATTGATCCTGACAAAACTTGCTGCGCTATTTTTTTTAGCAGTAGTTTCACCCTATGGGTATGCGCAAGAGGTGCAGTGTAAAAAAACGGTTTATCTCACCTTTGACACGGGGAATATGTCAGTGGCTCAAGTCGTTGCCGATATATTGAATCGTCAAAAGATCCAGGCAACATTTTTTCTCGCAAATGAAAAGACGCAACGCGGCGACTTTGCTTTAGATGATTCTTGGAAATCCTACTGGCAGGACCGCGTCCGTGAAGGCCATCATTTTGGGAGTCATACCTTTGACCATCTCTACTTTGTCAAGGATGGGCCTGGCGCAGAAATCTTTGCTAAGCCACAATTTGGATCTAAGGCAGGGGTAATGAGTTTATATAACGAAGCCAGTTACTGCCGTGAAATCCGGAGGGTGGATGATCGATTTAAAGAATTAACAGGTGCAAGCCTTGAGAAAATTTGGCGCGCTCCCGGTGGTAAAACTTCCAGCCGTTCGATCAGGATGGGAAGCCAGTGTGGCTACCAGCATATTGGCTGGAGTCCCGCAGGATTTCTAGGAGATGAGCTCAGCTCCCAAACTCACCCTAATCAAGCGCTTCTTGACAAGGCAAGTAGTCAACTTCAGGATGGCGATATCGCGATGGCCCATTTGGGGATTTGGTCACGTAAGGACCCCTGGGCACCAGCAGTGTTAGAGCGACTGATTATTAATCTGAAGGGCCGCGGCTTTTGTTTTGCAACCCTGCCAAAACAGAATAAATAAGTCACAATAAGCACGATGGAAACTAATTTACTGACCGATATTTCTGATGCCTACGCAAGGCTTCAAGAATATCTGTTTGCAAATATCCTAGCTCCAATTCTGTACCAGTTTAATTTGATGGGATGGGCTGAAGATGTCTTTGATGGTATGGATTGGTTTTTATTGGGCTGCATTCAAATTTTGCTGATCATGATCGTATTACGTACCTGGGAAAGATTTGCTCCCGCAGAGATTCAAGAGTCTTATGCAAAATCCACTAAGGCTGATATCTTTTATACCTTTTTTCACCGATTAGGTATTTTTCATGGTCTGATATTTATTTCCCTGTCAGGATTCTTCTTTGCAATTGATGGGGTATTGCACGATTTTCGTTTTGCTAGGCTCAATGTAGAGTCTTGGTATCCGTCAATTACCTCCATCCCCTTAGTTAGCTTCTGTATCTACTTTATATTGTTGGATTTTGTTGAGTACGTATACCATCGAGCTTCTCATGTTTTTAATTGGTGGTGGCGACTCCATGCTTTGCATCATAGTCAAACCATCATGACTGCTTGGTCTGATGATCGTAATCATATTTTGGATGACATCATGCACGCGCTGATGTTTTCTTTCTTCGCTTTATTATTTGGCGTTTCTCCTGGTCAATTTATTTTATTAGTTGTACTAAGTCAGTTGATCCAAAGTTGGCAGCACGCCAATATCAAAATGGATCTTGGAATATTTAAATATGTGTTGGTTTCTCCAATGTTTCATCGCCTACACCATGCAGTTGGCTATGGGCATGAGGCAAAAGGCAAGCCAGGCGTTCTGGGGGGATGTAATTTTGGGGTTATATTTCCTTGGTGGGATATGCTCTTCAATACGGCGATATTCTCAAAAGAAGTTCACCCAACTGGCGTCAGGGGTTTGGTAGTTTCTCCTCATGTATTGCAGCAACAGTGGCAGGGCTTTATACACTCAGTGCGCGCAATCTTTCCTGGGACAAAATAACAACTATCAGATCATGTGGTAGCAATGGAAATCTATGGATAGGATGCAACAAGTATTTAAGTCTTTTGGCTTAGCCTTAGTCGGAACCATGCATCCTAAAATGCTATGGTTAAGCCTGCGTCCATTTCTTATCGTGTCTGTTTTATGGGGCTGCTTAATTTGGCTGACTTGGGCGCCTGCTTTAGAGTTACTCAGTATTTTTTTAACGACTTCAATATTTACGAGCTGGATTCAGGAAATCTTGATCTGGGCCGGCTTTGAAAATTCAAGAGCATGGATTGCGCCACTCTTTTTTGTGATGCTGCTGATCCCGTTGATCGCAATTAGTTTGTTGGTATTTATTGCCTTTACAACGGTGCCGTCGATTGTAAAAATGTTAAATCGCCAGCATGCCTATAAAGATATTGAGAAGAAAAAGGGCGGCAGTCTATTCGGCAGCCTTCTTTATTCTATTTGGTCAGCATTGATCTGCATAGCACTGGTGATATTGACTTTGCCGGTTTGGTGGATACCTCCATTTGTGGCAGTTTTACCCCCCTTACTTTGGGGTTGGTTAACCATGCGCTTGATGTCGTATGACGTTCTTCTTGAGCATGCCAGTACCCAAGAGCGCGATATCATCTTGCATGAACATCGCTGGCCCTTATTTATCATGGGAATTATTTCTGGCATGCTAGGTGCTGTCCCTACTTTTTTCTGGGCAACATCTGCCTTAGCCTTGGTCTTATTTCCGATCGTCAGTTTTGTGGCGCTTTGGGTCTATTCATTGATCTTTGTATTTGCCGCGCTGTGGTTTGCGCATTATTTACTCGAGGCGTTAAAAGAGTTGCGTAGAAAAGAATTCAATCAATCTTTAAGTACCGATGAACCTGTAATTGATATGGAGCTCCCTAAATATGGTTGATGTATTAAATAAGCCCCCCGTAGATGCGTCCGCTGTAAAGGCGCGCCGTTTTGGTTTGATTGTGATTGGTGATGAGATTCTCTCTGGTCGACGTCAAGATAAACACCTGAGCACCTTAATTGAGCTACTGAATGAGCGTGGTTTAAGTCTGTCTTGGGCAAAGTACATGGCTGATGACCCCGAGCAAATTACAGCAACCCTGAAAGACAGTTTTACGAGTGGTGATGTGGTTTTTAGTACTGGCGGGATTGGTGCTACGCCTGATGATCACACTAGGCAGTGCGCTGCTTTGGCGCTAGGAACAAAAATAGAATTGCATCGAACTGCGAAAGAGTTGATCACTGGCCGCATTCAGTCGATGGCAGAGGGCGATCCTACCAAGGCCGATCTCAACACTCCCGAGAATCAACATCGCTTCAAGATGGGTGAGTTTCCGATCGGTAGCGACATCATTCCCAATCCCTATAACCAGATTCCCGGCTTTTCTATTCGCGAACACTATTTTGTTCCTGGCTTTCCGGTAATGGCTGCTCCGATGATGGCCTGGTGCCTCGACACGTACTATAAAGATTTATTTCATCGAGAAAATTGGGCGGAGCAGAGTTTTATTGTGCCCGAGGGCATCGAATCGAAATTAACGCCCTTGATGGAACGTATTGAAGCGACTTTTCCAGGAATAAAGGTCTTTAGTCTTCCCTCCGTTGGTGATCCTTCCAAGGGTGGAGTTTATGCTGAACGCCATATTGAGCTGGGTATTAAAGGTGATGCTCAGTTGCTGGAAAGTGCCTGGATTGCCCTGCGAACTGGTACCGAGGCTTTGGGTTATGTCATTCACGATATTTCTAAATCTGATTAAGCACAATTTTGGTGCAAATCAGCCAATTTTAGAGTTTTGAGCCCAATTTGAGCACTTAAATAGTGCAATAATGGCCATTCCCGTTTGTTTGCTTCAGTAAATTAGAGACATCCCAATGGCAAATTTAATGCCTGGAATGAACAAGGGTGCACACCTTAGGTTTGTATACCGAATTTAGTTAATAGAGGAGATTTGCATGACGAAGACCGTCGCCGATGTGATGAAGTTAGTTAAAGAGAAAGAATGTACTTTCGTTGATTTCCGCTTTGTGGATACAAAGGGTAAAGAGCAGCATACAACCGTACCTATTTCTCATTTCGACGAAGATAAGTTTGAGAGCGGTCATGCGTTTGACGGTTCATCTATTGCTGGTTGGAAGGGGATTGAATCCTCCGATATGTTGTTGATGCCAGATCCAACAGCTTGCTACATCGACCCATTCTATGAAGAGCCAACATTAGTGATCACCTGTGATGTGATCGAGCCATCCGATGGCAAAGGTTATGATCGTGACCCACGTTCCATTGCTAAGCGTGCTGAATCTTATTTGAAGAGCACCGGCTTGGGCGATACCGCTTTTTTTGGCCCAGAACCAGAATTCTTCATTTTTGATGGTGTCCGTTGGGGTGCTGACATGCAGGGTTGTTTCGTTAAAATTGATTCTGAAGAGGCTCCATGGTCTTCAGCTGCAGAAATCGAAGGTGGTAACACTGGCCACCGTCCAGGTAAAAAGGGAGGCTATTTTCCGGTTTCTCCAGTAGACACCTTCCAGGACATGCGTTCTGAGATGTGTTTGATTCTTGAGTCATTAGGTATTCCGGTCGAAGTGCATCACCATGAAGTAGCTGGCCAAGGCCAAAACGAATTGGGTACTCGGTTTAGTACATTAGTACAACGTGCCGACTGGACTATCTGGCAGAAATATGTCATTCAAAACGTCGCGCATGCCTATGGCAAGACAGCAACGTTTATGCCAAAGCCAATTGTTGGTGACAATGGTTCAGGTATGCACGTGCACCAATCTATTTGGAAAAACGGTGAGAACTTGTTTGCTGGTAACGGCTATGCTGGTTTATCTGAATTCGCTCTGTTCTACATCGGCGGCATCATTAAGCACGCTAGAGCATTGAACGCAATCACCAATCCAGGCACGAACTCATATAAGCGTTTGGTTCCAGGCTTTGAGGCTCCGGTGAAGTTGGCATACTCTGCACGTAATCGCTCTGCTTCGATTCGTATTCCTCACGTATCTAATCCAAAAGGTCGTCGTATTGAGACTCGCTTCCCTGATCCATTGGCAAACCCATACCTCTGCTTCTCTGCATTGATGATGGCTGGTTTAGATGGTGTTCAAAATAAGATTCATCCAGGTGAAGCTGCTAATAAGAACTTGTATGACTTGCCACCAGAAGAAGATGCAAAGATCCCAACCGTTTGTGCAAGTTTGGATGAGGCATTAGAGGCTTTGGATAAGGATCGTGAATTCTTGACACGCGGCGGCGTCTTTACAGACTCCATGATCGACGCATATATCGCTTTGAAGATGGAAGACGTCACACGTTTCCGTATGACAACGCATCCGATCGAGTTCGATATGTACTACTCCCTATAAGTGAAGGAGCAGAGTTGAGCGCAGGTCTCTTGCGCAATTCGTTAAAAGGGGCGGCTTCGGCTGCCCCTTTTTTTCCGACATTGCTAGACCAACTGCCCAATGCCATCGTGGTATTTGAGGCAGAGAGCCAGCAATTGATTTACGTGAATCCAGCTGCAGAGTCGGCATTGGATCTTTCTCGTAAGTCTCTTGAGGGGCAGTCGCTGCACAACTTATTTGGCGATAATCAGTCGCTCAAGCACATGATTGAAGAGATCAAGGCGGGACATGTATCTGCGCAACGCCAAGAAATGACCTTGAGCTCTCTACCCGGAAGCATTCATCAAGAGTCGATTCCGGCACATGTAGTAGTAGCTAGCTTGGAGGATCCCGAGCTCATCATGATGGAATGGTTCCCAATTGATCAACAGCTGCGTAGTGAGCGTGATGAGCGTGTCACCCAGCAAGTCGAAGCAAATAAACAGTTAATGCGTAACTTAGCGCATGAAATCAAAAATCCTTTGGGTGGTATTCGGGGTGCTGCTCAATTGCTTGAGTTTGAGCTTCCAGAAAAAGGCTTGCGCGAGTACACCCAAGTCATTATTAAAGAATCTGATCGTTTGCAGGATCTTGTGGATCGACTGCTTGCGCCACACCGAAAAGCGCATGCAATGGAATCTTTTAATGTTCATGAGGCTCTGGAGCGGGTTCGAAGCCTAGTGCTGGCAGAGTTTCCTAAAGGCTTGCGGATCATTCGTAACTATGACACTAGTCTGCCAGAGTTGCTGGGTGATCGTGAACAGTTAATTCAAGCTGTCTTGAATATTGCCCACAATGCTGCTCAGGCTCTTTCAGACGAAATTGCCCAAGGTACAGCCCAAATTGAATTAAAGACCAGAGTAGCTCGCTCGGTGACTATTTCTAAGCAACGCTACAAGATGGCGATGGATTTGCATGTGATTGATAACGGACCTGGTATCCCAGAAGATATTCGCGAGCGCATTTTCTTTCCATTGGTATCTGGCAGGGATGGGGGCAGCGGTCTTGGTCTCACTTTAGCTCAAACTTTTGTTCAGCAGCATCAGGGTTTTATTGCTTGTGATAGCCGTCCTGGACGGACTGATTTCCAAATTCAAATTCCTTACCGTAGGCAGGAGAAAGCATTATGAAACCCGTTTGGATCTTGGACGACGATCAATCAATTCGTTGGGTACTAGAAAAAGCCCTCACGCGTGAGAACATCCCTCATAAAAGTTTTTCTAATCCCAACGACGTGCTTAATGCACTGGAAAAGGATGCTCCACAAGTCTTGATTTCGGATATTCGTATGCCTCGTGGCAATGGTTTAGATCTTTTACAAAACGTGAAAGAAACGCACCCGATGCTGCCCGTGATCATCATGACTGCCTACTCTGATTTAGATTCAGCAGTCTCTTCTTTTCAGGGTGGTGCATTTGAATATCTTGCTAAGCCATTTGATATTGATAAGGCGGTAGAGTTAATTCGTCGCGCGATGGAGCAGGGCGAGCGCAATCAATCTGGCAGTAAAGAGATGAATGGTTGGAGGCAAGACTCCACTGAAATTATTGGCCAAGCTCCTGCAATGCAAGAGGTTTTCAGGGCTATTGGCCGTCTTGCGCAATCCCATTCAACAGTATTGATTACGGGCGAATCGGGAACCGGTAAAGAGTTAGTGGCGCAGGCTTTGCATAAGCATAGCCCTCGAGCCAAAGGCCCATTTGTGACCTTTAGTACAGCAGCAGTCCCTAAGGACCTATTGGAATCTGAATTATTTGGTCATGAGCGTGGTGCTTTTCCTGGTGCACTAACATTGCGCCGGGGGCGCTTTGAGCAAGCAGATGGCGGCACTTTATTTTTGGATGAGATTGGTGAAATCCCCGTTGATCTCCAAACTAGACTGTTGCGAGCTTTAACTGATGGCCACTTTTATCGTGTTGGTGGCCAAGATCCGATTAAGGCAAATGTACGCATCATTGCCTCTACCCATCAAAACCTAGAAGCGCGCGTTGCCGCTGGTGCTTTCCGTGAAGACCTATTACACCGCTTAAATGTAATTCGTTTACGCATGCCAGCTTTGCGCGAACGTACAGAAGATATTCCGGTATTAGCGCGCCACTTTATGTTGTCCTGCGCAAAGTCTTTAGGGGTTGAGGCTAAAAAACTTTCTGATGATGTTTTAAAAGAAATGAGTGGTATGCCTTTCCCGGGTAATGTTCGCCAACTAGAAAATCTGTGTCATTGGTTAACGGTGATGACGCCATCTCACGTGATTGGTAGTGGCGATCTGCCTCCCGATGTATTGGGTCAAACTGTTGAGCAGCCTAACGCAATAGAGGGGGAGTCCAGTCTAGCCAATCTCATGGGCGTTCGAGGTGGGGTGGTTGATTGGGAGAGTGGATTAGGGCGTCTAGCAGTCAAAATGCTTCAGGATGGTGACACAGGGGTATATGACGCTTTATGCTCCAAATTTGAGAAAGCGGTTCTACAGGCCGCTCTTGAGGTGACACGCGGAAGACGTGTTGAAGCAGCGCAAAGATTGGGTATTGGTCGCAATACGATTACTCGTAAGTTGCAGGAGCTGGGGATAGATGACTGATTCAATTCGAATTGCCGCTTGGAATGTCAATTCACTGAAGGTGCGTTTACCTCAAGTATTGAGATGGTTGCAGGATCAAGAAAAGGCAAAAAAGCCAATTGATGCGCTTTGTCTTCAGGAGCTAAAGCTCACAGATGATAAGTACCCACATCAGGAGCTTGAAGATGCGGGCTATCTGAGTCTGGCCGCAGGGCAAAAGACTTATAACGGCGTTGCCATCATTGTGCGTAAAGCAGCATTGGCTCCAATCGCATCTGATGCTAGCACTACTTTT
>JBIISV010000169.1:0-3979 GCA_044340835.1 Polynucleobacter sp. | reverse complement strand
GCACCGATCGATATTCGAGAGAGTGTTGCTATTTCTCCTGAAGACTTGCAGGATTCCTTGTTGGATCTGCGCGATTATTTAAGAGGCAGTCATTCAGATTTAATGCCAGAGGTTGCTATTCTTTCCACCTGCAATCGGATGGAGATTTATTGCGCCGCTAATGATGCTTCGTATCCTGGGCATTATTTAGAAGAACGCACTTTTGATTGGCTGACCTCTCAAAAACGTTTGCAAGGTGATGCGCTCAAACCCTATATTTATGCTGCAAAAGAGACTGATGCTGTTAAGCATGTATTTAGAGTCAGTTGTGGAATGGACTCCATGGTTTTGGGAGAGACACAAATCCTGGGTCAGATGAAAAAAGCAGTGGAATTAGCTGATCAAGCGGGCACCCTAGGGTCCTACCTAAAGCCTTTATTTCATAAAACGTTTTCAGTTGCTAAGGCGGTTCGATCCACAACGGATATTGGCACCCATTCAGTATCTATGGCTGGCGCCTCTGTGCGTTTAGCGGAAAGAATTTTTGGTGATCTCAAGAACTCCAAAATTTTGTTTATTGGTGCGGGTGAAATGATTCAACTCTGCGCCTCTCACTTTGCTGGTAAAAGACCCAAAGAGATTGCGATTAGTAACCGCACGGTAGATCGTGGCGATGAGATGGCAAGGGTTTTTGCTGCAAAGGGCTTGCAAACAGATTCCTTCCCCTTGCAATCTTTACCAACGCGCCTTCACGATTTTGATGTGATTGTTTCTTGCACCGCAAGTGCATTACCCATCATTGGTATGGGTATGATTAAAACAGCCTTGAAGGCCAGAAACAGTAGGCCGATTGTGTTGATTGATTTGGCGGTACCACGTGACATCGAGCCAGAGATTCGCTCCCTGAAGAATGCCTATCTGTATTCAGTGGATGATTTAGGCGGGGTTGTTAATGAAGGTCGCAATATCCGCGAGCTTTCTATGGCGGATGCTGAAAGTATCATCGACAAAGGTGTGGGTGAATTTTTTCAGACACTCCAAAAAAGAACCCTAGTGCCGATTATTCAATCTTTGCAGACTACCGCAGAGCGACTTAAAGAAATTGAATTAGAAAAAGCAGTCCGTCGCATTAAAAAGGGCGAAGATCCAGTTGAGGTTTTATCCATCATGGCGCAGGCTCTGGCTAATAAATTTATGCACGCACCGATCAATGCCTTACAAAATTCGCCGAATAATGAGATTGAAGACTTTAAGCGAATTCTTTCTAGTATTTACTCTCCAAAATAATTCCGAGATTAAATATGCTTCAGGCAACTAAGGTACTTCATACAATTAATTCTTCACAAGAATTAAAGCAGCTCGAGCAGTCTCAGTTGCCAATATTGGCCGATGAGTTGCGTGAATTCATTCTTCAGTCAGTTGCTAGCACTGGTGGACACCTATCCTCAAACTTGGGGACAGTTGAGCTAGCAATTGCTCTACATTATGTCTTTGACACCCCTGAAGATCGGATTGTTTGGGATGTAGGGCATCAAAGTTATGCCCATAAAATTTTGACTGGGCGCCGGGAAATGATGCCCAGTTTGCGTCAGTTTGGAGGCTTATCGGGATTCCCCAAGCGCTCAGAAAGTCAATATGATGCCTTTGGAACTGCGCACTCCTCCACGAGTATTTCAGCAGCTTTGGGAATGGCAGTGGCTAGCAAAGTCAAAGGTGAAAAGCGGAATGTCGTAGCGGTAATTGGGGATGGCTCAATGAGTGCGGGCATGGCCTACGAAGGTTTAAATAATGCTGGGGTTGATAAGTCAATCCCCTTAATCGTGATTCTGAACGATAACGAAATGTCGATTTCTCCTGCTGTAGGTGCTCTAAATCGATATTTAGCAAAACTCATTAGCGGTTCACTGTATGGGGCTACCAAAAAAGGCTTGGATAAGATGCTTTCTTATACGCCCCCATTAAGAGAATTTGCAAAAAGACTGGAAGGTCATGCCAAAGGGATGATAGGTCCGGCAACTATTTTTGAAGAGTTTGGTTTTGATTACTATGGCCCAATCGATGGTCATAATCTGGCTGATCTGATTATCACATTGAGTAATTTGAAAAAAATTGCTCAAACTGATGGCCCCCAATTTTTACATATCGTGACAAAAAAGGGTAAGGGGTACGAGAAGGCAGAGTTAAATCCAATTTCTTATCATGGCCCCGGAAAATTTAATCCAAGCGAAGGCCTCAAACCTTCCGCGCCAGGTAAAAAAACCTATACCGAAGTCTTTGGTGATTGGCTTTGTGATATGGCCAAACAAGATGAGCGTCTTATCGGTATCACGCCCGCCATGCGAGAGGGCTCAGGCTTAGTTCAGTTTGAGGAGCAGTTTCCTAAACGTTACTTTGATGTCGGAATTGCAGAACAGCATGCAGTTACTTTTGCCGCTGGTATTGCGTGTGAAGGCCTCAAGCCAGTAGTAGCAATCTACTCTACCTTTTTACAAAGGGGCTATGACCAACTCATACATGACGTGACTTTGCAGAATTTACCAATTGTTTTTGCCATAGATCGAGCCGGCATGGTTGGTGCGGATGGGCCAACCCATGCTGGTGTATTTGATGTTGCTTTTCTAAGATGCTTACCGAATTTAGTCGTGATGACGCCATCAAATCAAGCAGATTGTAGGGATATGCTAACCACTGCTTTTAGTTTGAATGGTCCATCGGCGGTCCGCTATCCACGCGGTTCTGGAGAAGGTCCAGAGGCATCACAGAAACTCGAGACAATTCCGATTGGAAAAGGACTTGTTATTCGCAGGATAAAAAGTGCAGAAGCTGTTGAAAAAAAGATCGCCTTTGTTTGCTTTGGCCCATTACTCTACAGCGCACTAAAAGCGGCAGAAGAGCTAGACGCTACTGTTGCCGATATGCGTTTTGTGAAGCCATTAGACGAACTCTTGCTATTGGAACTGGCAAAAAACCATGATGCTTTGGTCTTTATTGAGGATAGCGCAATTCAGGGAGGGGCAGGTAGTGCCTGTTTAGAGGTGCTATCGAGTCATCGTGTTCAGATACCGACACTACAAATTGGTTTACCTGATGAGTACGTTGAGCACGGCGACGTCAATCTGCTCATAGATTTATATGGCTTATCTCCAAATAAAATCATTTCCAAAGTGCGAGAACACTTTCAAATAAATCCTTAACTATCTTACTTTTATGTTCAATAAAAAAAACACAAACATCGGTAGCCTTTCAAAAGAGAAAAAATGGGAATACGTTGGTAAACCTGTCCTCATCATATTTGGTAGTCTCAACCTGTCGATTCTGATATTTTTCTTAATTAGCTATTATGGTTAATTGCTAAAACAATGGCTTATTAAAAACTATGCTGAATAAGAGAATGGCAATCCCATTAGTCTGGGGATTAACAGTATCGATTTTAGGTGGCCTAGCGACAGATCTAGGCCCGTGGTA
Organism: Polynucleobacter sp.; assembly: GCA_044340835.1. Taxonomy (GTDB): domain Bacteria; phylum Pseudomonadota; class Gammaproteobacteria; order Burkholderiales; family Burkholderiaceae; genus Polynucleobacter. The sequence goes on along the minus strand of JBIISV010000169.1, from coordinate 535 downwards.
TCAAGCCTTAAAAGAGCCATTTTGGAAACCTCCTGACATCGCCTTTGGCCCCATCTGGTCAACTATTTTCATTTTGTCTGGCGTTGCTTGGGTGGGTGCAAAACACCTCACCTCAGATGCCTCGATTTTGAACCGCTTAAATATTCTATTTTGGCTAAATGGTTTCCTGAATTTGCTTTGGAGTGTTTTATATTTTCGCTTGCAAAGACCAGACTGGGCTTTATATGAAGCCTTATTCTTATGGCTTTCAGTTCTCGCTATCTTACTAACGATTAGAAAAATTTCTATTAGATATAGCTTATACATATTGCCCTATTTAATATGGGTCAGTATTGCGATTGTTTTAAATTGGGATACGGTTCGACTTAACGGGCCCTTCAACTAGAACTTCAGCATCTTTTAGCTTTTAAAGCTAGGGGTAAGGATGCAGGCAGTATCTATAAAGGTGAATTCATGAATCAAGAGCATCGAATTGTGATCGTCGGCGGTGGTGCTGGTGGTCTAGAGCTGGCCACTAAGCTGGGCGATCGTTTTC
>JBIISV010000039.1:0-13640 GCA_044340835.1 Polynucleobacter sp. | reverse complement strand
AACAATGAATGTCTGTCGCAAGGTTTAAAGAATCTCAATATTGCTTACGGTAATAGGCCTGAAGGACGTAAGGCTGAATGCTATGTTTATCAAAAAACAGATTTCGCAAAGATTGCACAGGCATTTGATTGTTTTGGAACGACTGTTGAAGATCCCAAGGACTTTAAGGCTGCATTTGATGCCGCAGTAGCAAGCAATCTACCTGCCGTTATTGACGTTAAAACAGACTTTGCTTATCAAGCTCAAATGGCCTGGGTACCTGCGTAATGACAATTTCTCCAAAACGTTTTGCACCAATTCCTCTTGAAGAGATGACTCAAGAGCAAAAGATTGCCGCGAATGAGCTCATTAATGGGCCACGCGGCGGAATTCGGGGGCCATTCAATGCACTCTTACGCAACCCAAAGCTAGCTGATCGTGTTCGTCAACTCGGCGATAGTATCCGTTTTGAAAATTCTCTCCCACCGGTATTAAGAGAGTTTGCAATTTTGATTACGGCGCGATTCTGGTCCGCAAGATACGAGTGGCATGCCCATAGCGAACTCGCTTTGGAGCTGGGAATTAGTCAAGAGATTATTGATGCGATTGGCGTGGGCGAGGTGCCTAAAAATCTGACCGAGGATCAAGCGCTCATCTATCAGTTCTGTTCTGAAATTCTGAATGACAAAGATATTAGCGATGCAACTTACGCAGCAACTGTGGCAAGATTCGGCGAACTTACAGTGCTAGATATTTTGTCTACTACGGCCTATTTTGGATTCGTCTCGCTCATACTGAATGCTATTCGTCAGCCTGTTCCCGAGGGCGGAATTCAAATGCCATCGCTGAAAAAATGAACTTTTTAGAGCTTGAGCAGGGCTCGAAATTATTCTACTCAGTAGACGACAGCACCAATCCATGGGAAGAGCCTGAAACCATCATTTTTGTCCATGGTTTTACCGAAAGTACTGAGGCGTGGCGCTGTTTCATGCCCCATTTCTCTAGAAACTTTCGTGCAGTTCGATTTGATCAAAGGGGCTTTGGTCGCTCGGGTCCAGTTGGCAAGTCCTTTCATTACTCTACCGAGCTCTTAGTCAATGACTTGTTTCAACTCATGCAAGCGGTGTCTCCAAATAGACCTGTACATTTAGTGGGAGGCAAAAGCGGTAATATTTGCGCTCTTGCAACTGCTTTGCAGCATCCCAATCGTGTGAAGACCATCTCTATGGTTAGTCCTGCTATCAAGGCTCCCGAATCCTCGGGGTGGCTAGATCATATTGATCAGAATGGGGTGGCTAGCTGGGCTAGATGGACAATGCAGGCTAGGTTGGGTAGCCAGATGCCCCAGGAGGGAATTGAGTGGTGGATTAATCTCATGGGTCAAACTGCTAGTAGTACAACTCATGCCTATCTCAAATGGGTGTCCGATATCAACCTAGAAACAAGCTTACATGCGTTGCAGCAGCCCGTATTAATAGTTGGCAATGAATCAAAGCGTCGGGGGCGTACTCAATTCGAACAATATGCCAATGCAATACCTAGCGCCGAGCTTGTTATGATTGATGTCGATGGCTATCACACGGGTGCTGTTGCGCCCGATCAATGTAGTCAGGCAATCCTTCGCTTTCTAGAAAAACATCCTACTTAAAAGATAATGAAATGAAGAGTATCTATCGAAATATTTTGCGCCATTGCTTGCTCAGTTTTGGCTTACTATTTGCGCTACATGCACATGCGGCCTTTCCTGATCGTCCGATTCGCTTGGTTGTTCCTTCGGGTGCTGGGGGCGTCACTGATAGCTTGGCACGCCTACTCGCTACTGAACTGAGTCAAAATTTAGGCCAGCAAGTTTTTGTCGAAAATCGGCCTGGGGCTAGCGGTATTACTGGCAGCCAATTTGTCGCCAGCTCGCCTCCTGATGGCTACACCCTCTTGATGGTGTTTCCTTCCCACGTATCTAACCCCTCCCTATTTAGCAAGCTGCCTTACGACACAATGAAGGCATTTGCCCCTATTTCAACGGTGAGTAATGTTTCAATGGTTTTTGTTGTCCCAAAAGATTCTCCCGCTAATAACATCAAAGAATTTATCGTCTATGCGAAAAACAATCCTGGAAAATTAAACTTTGCAACGGTCGGTAGCGGCAGTTTAGGGCATCTGGGAGCTGAACTCTTTAATTCAATGGCAGGTACTGATATTGCTCATATTCCTTACAAAGGGAGCCCTCAGGCAATGACAGCATTAATCAGTAGTGAGACCAATATGTATTTAGTTGCATCTGCTAGTAGCGCCTTACCCCTCATTAATGCCAAACAAGTTAAAGCCTTGGGTGTTAGTACAAAAGATAAGTTGCCCATTTTGCCCAATACTCCGCCCATCTCTGAAACCGTTAAAGGGTATGACGTACAAGGTTGGAATGGAATTATGGCGCCAGCTGGAACATCGCCAGAGATTATTGATAAGTTAAATAAGGCAATCGTCAAATCCGTTGCCTCAGAAGAATTTACAAAAAAATTGCGTCAAGAAGGTGCCTCTGGGTTTACTAGTTCGCCAGTAGAATTTCAAAATCTCATTATGAGAGATATTGCAAAATGGGCAAAGGTCATCAAGAATGCGAATATTCAACTCGATTAATTCTCCCAGCATCAGTTTGTAATTGTTGGGATTGAGGAAATCTTTAAAAGATGAATCAAAAGCGCTGAGCTACGATAGTGGGCAGCGTAAATCTGACAAATCATCAATCCCAGATAGCGATGCTAGCTATAAAAAAGCAGTTCAATCCTATCTAAATCGTTTGCTTGGAGCTTCCAGCTAAGTAGAGTTATATTGTGGGTAATAATGCGGTATCTAAGAGCTCTCTAGTCGCGTTGACAAGGAGTCTTTAAACAATAAGGAGAATTTCAATGAAAAATTGGTTTATCGCTTTGGCGATGTTGATTTCATCAGGCACTGCATTGGCTGAGTATCCAGAGAAGACTATACGTTTGGTTGTGCCATTTGCTACCGGTGGAACCTCTGAGATTATTGCCCGATCAGTTGCAAACAGTCTCAGCACGAGCATGGGTCAATCAGTGTATGTAGATAACAAGCCTGGTGGCGCTGGCAATATTGCGATGGAGGAGTTTAAGCGCGCTAATCCTGATGGCTATACTTTAATGCTAGGCCACGTAGGGACTTTGGCAGTCAATCCAGCCTTGTTTGGTAAAAAACTACCCTATGATCCCAATAAAGATTTTGTGCCAGTCACCTTGGTGGCAAAAGTTCCTAATGTGATTGCGGTGAGTGAAAAAAGCCAATATAAAACTTTAGCTGATTTAATTGCAGACGCTAAAAAAAATCCTGGCAAAATTAATTATGGTTCGGCAGGTAATGGCAGCGCTGGGCATTTAGCTATGGAATACTTTTCCTCTGAAGCCGGAATAGATTTAGTGCATGTACCTTACAAAGGTTCTGGGCCAATGCTGACAGATTTAATTAGCGGGCAGATTCAGGCAACTTTTAATGGCTTACCCTCATTAATGGGGCAGATTAAAGGCGGCACTTTACGTCCACTCGCTACTGGTTCAGCTGAAAGATCAAAAGTAATACCTAATGTACCTACCTTATCCGAGTCTGGCTATAAAGGGTTTGAGACATCTCAGTGGTATGGAATTATTGTGCCTGCCGGAACACCTCAGCCTGTTATCGATAAATTACAGAGAGAGATTGCGAAGGCTCTGAAGTCGAAAGAGGATTCGAAGAGGATGTTGGAGGACGGTGCCATTTTGATTGGCGACACACCAGCTCAATTTAGTGCATTTATTAAATCAGAGCAAAATCGCTGGGCAAGGGTGATTGAAAAAGCAAAAATCACGATTGATTAAGTATGATTTTAAGAAAATTGATGTAAGGCTAAATAAGGCGATTTTGAATGTAGCAAGCTGTGTAATGAACAAATGATGGCCTAATATGTTTGGCTTAAATAGAGGGTGATGACGATGAAAAAAAATACTCTGAATATTTTCTTGTGTATTGCGCTAGGCTTATTTGGCCATTCAGTGAGCGCACAAGAATTTCCACCTAAAAAAACGATCACCATGATTGTGGGGTTTGCAGCTGGTGGTGCTGCTGACACATCAGCTCGGATCATTGCAAGAAAACTGGGTGAGAATATCGGCGCCAATGTGGTTGTTGATAATCGCGGTGGCGCAGGTGGAAATATTGCCCATCAACTTGCTGCTAATGGCCCTACGGATGGCAGTACGATATTGTATGGCTCTGTTGGTCCGCTCACCATTGCGCCACATATGATGAAGCTGCCTTATGATCCATTTAAAGATCTTTCGCCGATCACTATGGCAGTGAACTTCCCCAATGTTCTCGTGGTTAACTCTAGCACTGGCATCAAAACATTTGCAGAGTACATTGCTTACGCCAAGAAAAATCCTAAGAAATTAGAATACGCATCTACCGGACCTGGCTCTGCTTCACATCTTGCAGGGGAGTTGTTAGATGAGATGGCGGGTATCAGTACAGTACATATTCCTTATAAAGGCGGAGCACCCGCAATGCAGGATTTGTTGGGTGAGCGCGTGGCTGCTTACTTTTCAACCTATAGCACGGCACAAGCTTACATTGAGAACGGCAGGCTCAACCCTTTAGCCGTCACTGGCCCGCAACGACTCAAAGCGCTCCCTAAGATTCCAACTATTGCTGAATCGGGCTACCCTGGTTTTAATGCAACAAATTGGTATGCTTTTGTTGCTTCTTCTAAAGTTCCTGCTCCAATATTAGATCGGTGGAATATGGAGATTGTTAAGGTATTGAATTCTCCTGACGTATTAAAGCAGTTGAATGATCATGGCCTTACACCAATGCCTGGCACTCGCGATGAGCTTGCAAAATATATGGCTAAGGAATCAGAAACGTGGGGGCGCATCATTCGTGAAAGAAAAATCACGAGTGAATAAGCTGTAAGTCTATTGATAGGAAAGGTGAGCGGCAAATTCCAATTTGCCCAGTCATCTTTGGATAGAGAATTTCATGGAGCCATTAGCACAACTAAAAGTCATTGAAATGGGGCAATTAATTGCCGGACCATTTGCCGCAAAGACTTTGGCAGATTTTGGGGCTGACGTGATCAAGATTGAGCCTCCAAAGGTTGGCGATGCTTTGCGTAAGTGGCGCCTATTAAAAGATGGCACTTCAATTTGGTGGCAAGTGCAGTCTCGCAATAAGCGATCACTTTCTCTAGACCTGAAACAAGCTGAAGCTCAAGATATTGTTAGAACCTTAATCGCTGAAGCAGATGTTTTGATTGAAAACTTTCGCCCAGGCACTTTAGAGGGGTGGGGTCTTGACCCAGAGCACTTACTAGAATTAAATCCTAAACTGATAGTTTTAAGAATTAGCGGTTATGGTCAGACTGGCCCTTATCGAGATAAGCCGGGTTTTGGGGTGGTAGCAGAGGCCATGGGTGGCCTAAGGCACTTAAGTGCAGAGCCTGGCAGAATTCCTGTTCGAGTAGGTGTAAGTATCGGCGATACCTTAGCATCCCTTCATGGTGTCATTGGAATTTTATTAGCGCTACAAGAGCGTCAACAGAGTGGTAAAGGTCAGGTGATTGATATCGCCTTGTATGAGGCGGTATTTAATTGCATGGAAAGCTTGCTTCCTGAGTACAGTGCCTTTGGAGAGATTAGGCAGGCTGGTGGTAGCGCTTTACCAGGTATTGCGCCTAGTAATGCCTACCTTTGTGCTGATGGCGGTTATGTATTGATTGCTGGTAACGGAGATAGTATTTTTAAGCGACTCATGGGTATGATCGGTCGCAATGATTTGGCGAATGATCCGGCACTTGAAAATAATGTTGGCAGAGTGGCGCGGGTCACTGAGTTAGATCAGGCCATTGGTGAATGGGCGAAAACAATGAGTACCGATCAAGCTCTGCAACTGCTGGATGCGGTAGCGGTACCCGCTGGAAAGATTTATACCATTGCTGACATTGCGAATGATCCCCATTACAAGGCCCGCGGTAATATTGAATCGATTCGGATGCGTGATGGAGCCGTAATAGATGTGCCGGGCGTCATTCCAAAACTTTCTCGTACGCCTGGATCAATCAAGACCTTGGCTCCAGACATTGGCGAGAATACTGATGCTATCTTGCGTGACATGGGGTTAACGGATGACCAGGTGGCGTCGTTAAAAGCACGTGGTATTGCTTTTACTCAATGATGCATTCAATGAACTAAGTGACCGAATGATATGACTCGAATTTATTTCAATGATGTAGTTGCTAGGGATGGTTTTCAGATTGAACCCAACTTTATTCCAACAGAAGATAAGATCAACTTAATTGATGGGTTAAGTCAATGTGGTTTTGCAAAAATTGAGGTAACTTCTTTTACTTCGCCTAAGGCAATCCCGATGTTGCGTGATGCTGAAGAGCTGATGGGCAGAATTTTGCGTGCACCTGGTGTTGAGTACACAGTATTGGTCCCCAATTTACGCGGTGCCGAGCGTGCCTTTGAGTCTCGCGCCGATGAATTTAATTTGGTGATGTCGGCTTCCGAGGCTCATAACCTGGCCAATCTACGTATGACCCGTGAAAAAAGTTTTTCTGGCTTGGCCGAGGTTATTCGTCATGTAGATGGCAGAACGCCTATCAATGTTTCTTTATCTACCGCCTTTGGTTGTCCCATGGAGGGTAATGTACCCCAAGCAGTAGTTGAAGAGTTCGTAAAGCGTTTTGTAGATTTAGGTGTACGTGGAGTGACCATTTGCGATACCACTGGCATGGCCCATCCTACGCAGGTTGCAAGAATGGCAGATGATTTACAAAAACAGTTTTCCGAGCTTCAGCTCACTTTTCATTTTCACAACACTCGAGGAATGGGCCTTGCAAACGTCCTTGCCGCCGTTCAATCTGGCATCGTCCGTTTTGATGGCTCGCTTGGTGGCTTGGGCGGATGTCCTTATGCACCCGGTGCTAGTGGCAATATCTCGAGTGAGGATGCCATTCATATGCTTGATGCTATGAGGTATGACACGGGGATTAATATCCCCAAGTTGATCGATTTAGCTCGGGAGCTGCCACTGATCGTGGGACATTCCGTACCTGGGCAAGTTGCAAAGGCTGGCACCATCAGTCAGTTACATCGAGCCCCAGACATAATTTAGAAAAAAGTGGGTAGATTTTGGGATGCTCACCGCATCCCTTTGAAGCAAAGCTCCCAGAATATCTTGGCTTAGAGCTGAACTTCTCTGTAATGCCTGTAGAGATTAGCGATCGAGGCAAATCCCAGGACAACAATCAGTACAGCAAATAAATAATCAATCGTAAGATAGGTAAAAATACCTGCCTGTATTGCGACTGTGGCAGCAATAAATGCAGCAATTACTCCAAACACCACTAGCTTAAAGTTCGGAATAAAGGCGCCCAGAGTAATGGCTATAAATAGCAAAATGAGCTCAGACACTAACTGATCGGCAATTAGAAAAATACCATTTACCCACTCTGGATCGGCGACTTTTCCAAAGATGGCAAGCATCAAAATACTGGCTAGTACAGCAAAATTGAGTTTTGCTTTACTGAAAATGATTTTGAACTGCTCATTCATGATGATTAGACTCTCTGGCTATTTGGGTCTGATTAATTTGGGCTAGCGCTAAAAATGAGGCTAATACCAATCCATAAGAGAATAAAAGCAGCCAAGATAGTGACACTTAGTTTCTTGAGAAAATATTCCAAAGTATTCATATAGGCTTCATCATTTCGACCAAAATATTGGTCAAAACGCTTCCATACTAAGCGCCCTACAAAAAGGGGTAGGAGCATGGCAATAATGCCCAAAATAACGGTAAAAGTAGTATCCATATAAAGGCGCTATCCTTGATTGCTCAATTTAGTCATATTCCTAGCCGAAAGCGAAGAAGTCATATAGCATACATGGACTTATCAACTGGAATAGCTTTTCTCGGATTTGAACAGTCTATCTAAAAAGTAATCTGTACTTATTTGGTTTACGAATTGCGTTTGAATTACCATTACATGGCTGCTCGCTCTTAAGCTAAGTAGTCAAAAAATAATTATGCAAATATCTAAAGTGTTACTGGAATGAAAAAAACTGACCTATATAAAAATCTTGCATTGGCAACTGCGCAAAAAATGAAAAATGCTACTAAGGCGCCCAAACCTGGCTCGACTGAAGATGTTGCCAAGACCAAAAAAGAGTTAGCCAGCAGCAATCCTTTGCTGGCGTCTTTGATCGGTAAAGCAAAATCCAAGTAAGTGCTGAGCTCTAACTTAAGCTCCAGCCGATATTTGTTTTGAAGCAAAATCAGCCAGTTCTCTTAATAGACCTTCTCAAGGTCTTTGCAGCACTTCTCATCATTCTTCATCACTTGTCCAATTATGGTCAGATCGCTGTAGATGCGCGTACTGTATTACCAGGTCTGATGACCTGGCTATTTGAATATGGCCGTTATGCGGTGCAAATCTTCTTAGTCACCGCTGGCTTCTTGGCTGCGCAGTCACTCACACGATACGCTAACGCGAAACTGAGTAGTCAAACACTGTTGCGAATCATCATCAACCGCTATTTGCGCTTGTTTGCACCTTATCTCGTCGCACTTCTTGTGACTATTTTGTGTGCTTGGATTGCACGATTTTGGGTAAATGATGAGTTTGTGGGTGAATCAGAAACATTGAGCCAATTTATAGCCCACCTATTTTTCTTACAAAATATCCTTGGCTTAGACTCTATTTCTGCTGGTGTTTGGTATGTAGCGATTGATTGGCAGCTGTATTCGGTGCTAGCTATATTACTCATCTCTTTCTCTTCATATCAGGCGCTAATTTGGTTGCTAAGCATTGTGGCAGTAAGCGCTTTGCTATATTTCAATCGTTCTGCCCAGTACGAAGCCTATTTTATTTACTTTATAGGCTCTTATTGGCTGGGAGTATTGGCCTATCTTGCGAAAAATTTTGGAGATCAAAAGATTCAGCGCTTAGCAAAGGCTGCACTCCTTGCGATTGGTTTGATCATTGCGATCTCTGCATTTCAGGAGATTTGGCTACGAAACTTCTTGGCATGGTTTGTGGCGCTACTTTTATTGGTGTGGGGTAATGCTAGCTATCCAACGGTGGGGTCTACTCATTCAGAATGGCGGGGGAAAATGCTGCGCGCCATCGCATGGGCTAGTCCCCGCTCTTATTGCGCGTTCTTAATCCACTTTGCTTTTATCTTATTAGCGAATACCTTGTACATTGCCTCTGGCCTCTATTCTCATGAGAGCGGCGCCTTGGCAATCTGTTTAATATTGGGTGTGCTGATATCTAGCATCATTGCAGCAAACTACTTATACCGCTGGGTAGAGCTTCCATCAGGCAAGCTAAAGATCTAAATCTGTACTTAAATACCCATCTCTTTCAAGACGCGGAAAATTTCGCGATAAGCTTTTGGAGGTTTATTGGTTTCTTTTTCTTTACGCGCATTACGGATTAGGGTGCGCATATTCTGAATATCCATATCAGGGTATTGCTCAATCATTTTGGTAAAGATCTCATCGTTCGCAATTAATCTATCGCGATATGACTCAAGATGATGGAGCTTGGCAGTTTCTGCTTTACTGACACCTTGAATAGCATCTAAGCGCTTCTGAATGGCATCAAGCTCCTCACCATCTAAGAAACGCATGAGCTTGCCAAGATATTGTTTATGACGTCGAATTGCCTCAAAACTTTTGATCTTATTCGTTTCTGCAATAGCGGCTTTAATAGCCTCGTCTAAGGGGATAGTCTTTAAAGCATCGCTACTCAGGGCGGCCAGAACCTCAGCTAGCTTCTGGCGCTCAGTCATTTGGCGCTTTAGCTCCGATTTACTGGGCCCCTCATCAAGATCTTCTTTCTTGGGGGTGCGGTTCTTTTCATTGACATGCATGAGGCTATTTTAGACGGGGATTTGATTTTTATAGCTTAATTACCCAATTTCGAGTCACCTCATGATTTGGTAAATAATAGCGTTATGAATCCAGATTCTCCGCAAAATACCTACGACTTCATCATTATTGGTGCTGGTAGTGCGGGCTGTATGCTCGCTAAGCGCTTGACTGAGAATCCTACCAAGCGTGTGCTTTTAATTGAGGCCGGCAAACATGACAATTACATCTGGATACATGTCCCCGTAGGTTATTTATATTGCATCGATAATCCCAGGGCAGATTGGCGCTTTAAGACTACTGCTGAACAAGGCCTCAACGGACGCTCTTTGTTATATCCGCGTGGCAGGGTACTAGGCGGATGCTCTTCTATCAACGGCATGATTTACATGCGTGGCCAAACTGGCGATTATGAGTCTTGGGTTAAGGCAACGGGTGATGACTCCTGGTCTTGGGAAAATGCTTTAAGACGATATAAATCTTTTGAGGATTATCATGGCGCCCCAAGCGAATGGCACGCTAAGGGTGGTGAGTGGACGGTATCCCAGCAACGCTTACGTTGGCCCATCATGGATATTTTTAAAGAGGCTGCAATTGAGGCGGGCATACCGGCATCGGATGACTTTAACCAAGGCGATAACTTTGGTGTTGGTTACTTTGATGTCAGTCAGCGCAAGGGTTGGCGTCTTAATACATCAAAAGCCTTTTTGCGTGATGCTGCCAAGCGATCTAATCTCACAGTAATTACTGAGGCGATGGTCAACAAATTACTGATTAATCCAGACTCTAAAAGCTGCTACGGAGTTCAATACATCAAGAATGGCAAAACGCTAGAGGTGCTTTGTAGTAAGGGCAATGCTGCTAATCCAGGCGAGGTGATCTTAAGCGCAGGTGCTATTGGTAGCGTTCAAGTTTTAGAGCGCTCGGGCGTGGGCTCAGCTGCTCACCTTAGCGGGCTGGGCATCCCAGTTATTGCCGATTTACCAGGCGTTGGCGAGAATCTGCAAGACCATTTGCAATTGCGCATGATCTACAAGGTGAGCGGTATTCAAACGCTCAATACGAAGGCAAATTCTTTACTGGGTAAATTGATGATTGGTATGGAGTATGTCTTTAAACGCTCCGGGCCAATGTCGATGGCACCATCACAGCTCGGTGCATTTGCTTATAGCTCATCCGATCAAGAATCTGCCAATGTGGAGTATCACGTTCAGCCTTTATCACTTGAAAAATTTGGCGAAGATTTGCATTCATTTAATGCGATTACAGCTAGTGTTTGTAATGTTAGGCCAACATCTCGCGGTAGCGTACACATTCAATCTATTGATCCTGAGGCGCCCCCGGTGATTGCTCCAAATTATTTATCCACTGATGAGGATCGCAAGGTAGCCGCAGACTCATTGCGCCTGACGCGCAGGATTATCGAGAGTCCTGCTCTTAGGCCATATGCGCCAGAGGAATATAAGCCTGGGACGCAATATCAATCTGATGGGGAGTTGATTAAGGCGGCTGGTGATATTGGTACGACGATTTTTCATCCAGTGGGTACATGCACGATGGGGCGTAATGATGATCCAATGGCAGTACTGGATTCTGAATTACGGGTAAGAGGCATTCATCAGCTGAGAGTAGTTGATGCGTCCGCAATGCCTTTTATTACCTCCGGCAATACAGCAGCACCCACCATGATGATTGCGCAGCGTGCTGCTGAATTGCTCATTAGTGAGTAGCCCACAAGTACAAGTTGGTAAACAGCTGCATCCCGGACTACCGGCGAGTCACCTGCTATTAGCGCTCGCTATCGTTGCTGTATGGGGAACGAATTTTGTGGTCATTAAGCTTGCTCTCGAAAGTTTGCCGCCATTTCTATTTGCCGCCCTACGGTATATCTTTGCTTTATTGCCAGTGGTATTTTTTATTCCCAAACCTAAAGTGTCTTGGGGCAATCTTTGTATCTACGGCTTAGCAACTGGGGTGGGGCAGTTTGGTGTCATGTACTTTGCCATCGATGGGCGCATCTCTCCAGGGCTGGCTTCTTTAGTTATCCAGACGCAGGTCTTTTTTACGATTGGCTTTGCGATGTTCTTTGCCAAAGAGGGTTTGAGGTTCTACCAGGCATTGGCTGTCGCTGTTGCAATGACGGGTTTAGTGACAATCGCGCTTCACACCGACGCTACAACTACTTTCTTGGGTCTAGCTTTGGTGGTATTCGCAGGTTTCTCATGGGGGATTGCCAATACTGTCAGTCGCCAGGCTGGCTCGATCAATATGCTGTCTTATGTGGTCTGGGCTAGCGCCTTCTCCATCCCACCTCTTTTGGCTATTTCACTGATCTTTGAGGGCGGAGCTAGTCATTTATGGGAGGTGACCTTGTCGGCTCCTATGGGGGCCTGGATTGCTGTGTTCTGGCAATCTTGGGGTAATACCTTATTTGGATATGGCGCCTGGGCTTGGTTGCTGTCTAAACATCCAGCGGCAGTGGTTGCCCCAGCGCCCCTATTGGTGCCTATTTTTGGAATGGGGGCATCAACCTTCTTTCTAGATGAGTCCCTGCCAGTCTGGAAGCTTATGGCAGCTGGTTTAGTCATTACCGGCCTCTTAATCAACCTTTTTTGGCCCAGCCTACGTCAGCAAATCCAGAAGTATTTTTAATTCTCTGTTTTATAGCTAGGGGCTAATGTTAAACCCTAATACAACCCACCCTTTTTTCTCCTTGCATTAACAGTAAGATAGGTATTCGTCTTAAGTTACACCTTAGAAAATTCGTTTAATTTGCATTTTTAGTCATGGAGACTTTATGAACATTCGTCATCATATTTTTGCGGTAGCTGCTGCTGCAATGTTGTCAACCGGCGCTTATGCTGCCGATATTAAAGTGGGTGTCATCGGTCCTTTCACTGGTGGCTCGGCTTCAATGGGCGTAAGTATGCGCGATGGCGTCCGTTTGGCTGCCAAAGAAATTAACGCAGCTGGCGGTATTGATGGCAACAAGATCGTTTTAGTTGAGCGCGATGACGAAGCCAAAAACGAGCGTGGAGTCCAAATCGCTCAAGAATTGATTAATAACGAAAAAGTAGCCGCTACTTTGGGCTACATTAATACTGGTGTGGCTTTAGCTTCTCAGCGCTTCTTCCAAGAAGCTAAGATCCCAGTGATTAATAACGTTGCTACAGGCACATTAATTACGAAGCAGTTCCCAAATGCCGCTGAGAACTATATTTTTAGAACTTCTGCTGCTGACAATATTCAAGCGCCAATGATCGCCAAAGAAGCGGTTGAGAAGCGTGGTTTAAAGAGAGTGGCAATTTTGGCGGACTCTACTAACTACGGCCAGCTGGGTCGTGAGGACTTAGAGAAAGCACTAAAGGTTTATGGAGTTACTCCGGTAGCGATAGAGAAGTTCAACCTCGGTGATGTGGATATGACTTCACAATTGCTCAAGGCAAAAAGTGCTGGTGCAGATGTTATTTTGACTTACGCAATCGGACCTGAGTTGGCGCAAATCGCAAACGGTATGGCGAAATTGGGTTGGAAAAAGCCAATGATTGGTAGCTGGACCTTGTCGATGGCTAGCTTTATTGATACAGCTGGTAAGAACGGTAACGGCGCAACAATGCCCGAAACTTTCATCCAGCAGCCGGCTACAACTCCAAAGCGTAAAGCTTTCGTTGATGCTTACCTGCGAGATTTCAAGCCAAAGAACGGTGTGATTGCTTCGCCAGTATCAGCAGCCCAAGGCT
>JBIISV010000038.1:0-13660 GCA_044340835.1 Polynucleobacter sp. | reverse complement strand
GGGGTTAACTTGTAACTCTTGCCCGATGGTAGTGGGCAAGGTCGGAAGATTCTGGTGGCGCAAGGCTTTAGCAGTTTCCGCCCAAGTAATCAGGTTTGCGTTTTTAGGCTCAACGGCTAGGGCAAAATGAATGTTGGATAAAGTGTATTCGTGGGTACAGAAAACCAGGGTGTTTTTCGGCAAGGCAATGAACTTGGCTAGCGACTCACTCATCTGCGTTGGAGTGCCTTCAAATAAACGACCACAGCCAGAGGCGAATAAGGTGTCACCGCAGAACAGCATGGGATCGACAGTATTTGCTTGTGTATTGGCAAAGTAAGCAATATGACTCAAGGTATGGCCTGGTACCTCATACACCTCAAGGCTAATGTGCGGTGCAGCTATTTCAAGCTTGTCGCCTTCCATCATCGGATTCGTGCGACCTGGAATATCAATTGTAGCGGGGCCATACACCGGAATATTTGAACCGAGGGCCTTTAACAAATCCAGAATGCCGCCAGTATGGTCAGCATGGTGATGGGTAATTAAAATACCCGTCAGAGTCAGCTTTTTTTGTTCGAGGTAACGCAATACAGGGGCAGCGTCACCTGGATCGACAATCAAAGCAGATTGACCATCATCAATGCACCAGAGGTAATTGTCGTCAAAGGCCGGTATCGGCCAAACTTGCAATAAAGTATTCTTCACCATAGAAACATGATACCAACCCCACCACCCACCGCTCAAACGCCCGCACCACCCTGGAGTTCATGGGAAAAGTGGCTCCAGTCCCCCCCAGGACGCTATGTGCTTGCCTGGGAACAGCAATGCTTTAATCAAATTGTGGCTGATGTCTTTGGTTTTTATGCAGTACAAATTGGTTTACCCCAGATCAATACCTTGACAGAAAATAGGATGCCTTTGCAGGCCCTTTTAATTGATTCGAATGATCGTCAAAAGTATGCCCAGGGCTTTTGCTGGCATCCAGTTGAAGGCAGCGCAAATGAACTACCCTTCGCCTCTGAAACCATCGATTTAGTGGTGCTACCCCATGTCTTAGAGTTTGCTGCCGACCCCCATCAAATTTTGCGAGAGGCAGAGCGCGTGCTACGTCCTGAAGGCCGCCTGATCATTTCGGGGTTTAACCCAGCAAGTCTTTGGGGTATGCGCCAATATCTCAGCAGGCTGATCGGCAGCCCTTATTTGCCCAGAGATGGGCAATTTATCAGTCTTCTCAGAATTAAGGATTGGCTAAAACTCCTAAATTTTTCCCTGGATCGTGGGCACTTTGGCTGCTACAAGCTCCCGCTTAGCGGTGCGTCAGGGATGGCTAGAATGGATTTCATGGAACCCGCAGGGAATCGCTGGTGGCCTATTTTTGGGGCTGTTTTCTTGGTTTCTGCCATTAAAAGGCAGCAAGGTATCCGCTTAATCGGCCAAGTTCAGAGCTTGCGTATCCCCGCATTAACGCAACTGAACCCAGCCGCTGAAAGCCGTCAGAATTTGTTTAAAGACCAAGACCAAGTAAATTAGCGCTATGCCCCACACCAAAACACTCCCCCATATCGTCATTTATACCGATGGTGCCTGCAAAGGTAATCCGGGTCCAGGTGGCTGGGGCGCCGTTCTGCGCTCTGGAGATCATGAAAAACATCTTCATGGGGGCGCAGCTCACACCACCAATAACCGCATGGAAATTAGCGCCGTGATACATGCGCTTCGAGCCCTCAAACAAACTAGCTCTGTAGAGCTCTGGACTGACTCGCAATATGTCCAAAAAGGTGTTACTGAGTGGCTAGAGGGCTGGAAAAAAAGGGCTTGGAAGACAGCAAGCAAGGACCCCGTCAAAAATGCTGATTTATGGCAAGAATTAGATGCCCTTATCCCAAACCACCAGATCTCTTGGCATTGGGTGCGTGGGCATAATGGCCACCCCGGAAATGAACTTGCTGACCTTCTGGCAAACAAGGGGGTAGTCGAATTTTTGCCCTAAGCCTTCCTCGTAGCAGCTAACCCAATTTTTAACGAGCTTATGAGAGAATGACTTCATTCCAATCAGGTGCATTTTTAGCTGTTTGCCCATATAGAACAAAGAAAAAACGAGAACGTGTCAAAAATTGAATTAACACTTGATAAAGCAGTCGCCACGCTTCCAAAGCTCATAAACTGGATCAAGGCTCGCATGTGCAGCCTTTGGGGCAAGATCTCCCCGCACCTGGGTAAGTTAAACAAAATAAGCTACGTCACAGTCAAGGCATTTACCCTCAAATATAAGTGGCGCATTTTGATTGTATTGGTCATTTTGTTTGCTGGATTAAAAACCTATGAGCACTTTTATCCAGTAGCCACCAAACCCAAGTCTGGTGGTGGTCCTCAAACTATTACCAGTACTGTCGTTGAAAAAAAGGATGTTCCACTCATCATTGAAGCCACCGGTACGATTCTTTCCAACAGCATCGTAGATATTCGCCCAATGATGACCAGTACCGTAAGGACAATTCACATCAAAGATGGGCAAGAAGTGAAAGAAGGCCAGCTCCTCTTTACACTGGATGACAGAAACGATAGAGCCAATTACGAGAAGTTGAAAGCGCTTGCTGATGATGCTCAGCAACAGTACTTACGTGCAAAAGAATTGGTTAGCAAAAACTTTATATCCAAGGCGGGGTTAGAGACCTCCCTAGCCAATGCCAAAGCGGCCCAGGCCTCTGCCAGCTCGGCCGAGGTTCAGCTCTCTTATAGCTCCATTCGCTCACCCATTGCTGGGCGAGCAGGTATTGTGAATGTATTTCCGGGCTCTCTTGTTCAGGCAAGTAACGTAGTGACGACCGCTACAAGCTCTACCGCAACCTCTAGCGTTGGTTCGATGGTGACCATTACAAAATTGAATCCAATTAATGTTCAGTTTGTGGTGCCAGAAAAAGACATCCCCCTGTTAATGGAGAGCAGGCAAGGTGAGACTCCATTAAAAGTTCGAGTCACCATAGGAAATGACAATAAGAATGTATATGAAGGTCGGGTTCTTGCCATTGATAACCAGGTTGACCCCACGATTGCTGCTGTCAGAGTGCGCGCACAAATTGCTAATGAGAAGATGTCTTTATTGCCCGGGCAGTTTGCTCGCGTCATTCTCAATCTCAATACCCTGAAAGATGCCATCGCAGTTCCTTCTGAAGCAATTGTGATCAGCCCTAAGGGGAGAGTTGTGTATGTCGTAGATCAGGATGATAAAGTTGCAGCAAAACCAATTAAGGTGGTTTATGAATACCAAGGTAGCGCAGTAATATCAGGCATTCAGGAAGGTGACAGAGTAGTTATTGAAGGCAAGCAAAATCTTCGCCCAGGTGGCAAGGTTCGTGAAGCCAAAAAGGCTAGTGCTAAGCCAACTGCTAAGCCTGATGCTCCAGCAGCTCCATCTACCAATTCTTCTACTGAGAAAAAATGACACTCTCTGAGTTATGTATCAGACGCCCCGTCATGACGGTGCTGCTATCTATCACGATTGTTATTGCTGGTACTTTTGCCTACTTCAATATTCCGGTTTCAGCTCTCCCAAGCTTCAACACCCCAATTATTTCTGTCACCGCCACTCTTCCAG
Source organism: Polynucleobacter sp. (assembly GCA_044340835.1). Classification (GTDB taxonomy): domain Bacteria; phylum Pseudomonadota; class Gammaproteobacteria; order Burkholderiales; family Burkholderiaceae; genus Polynucleobacter. Next base: position 10,083 of record JBIISV010000038.1, on the reverse strand, counting down.
GTGCCGCACCAGAAAATATGGCGTCCTCAGTGGCTCTCCCTCTTGAAAAAGAATTCTCAACTATTGATGGCATCAAGGTTATTAGCTCAACGAATACCTTGGGCTCTACCAATATCACATTGGAATTTACGAACGAACGGGATATTGATAAAGCAGCGGTAGACGTTCAAGCAGCACTTCTGCGCGCGCAACGCAGACTTCCAATTGAAATGACAACCCCTCCTTCCTATCGCAAAATTAATCCGGCGGATACAGCAGTACTTGTGGTTCGAATTAGCTCACCATCCATGAGTCTTTCTGAGATTAATGACTATGCCGAGAATCTACTAGCTCCCAATATATCCACTATCAAAGGGGTATCTCAAGTAGCGGTTTACGGAGCTAAGCGTTATGCGGTACGTGTCAGCGTTCGCCCTGATGCTTTAGGCAATCGCAATATCACCATGGAAGAGTTGGCAATTGCAATCAATAAGGCCAACACCAATAGTCCAGTAGGCACCCTAGATGGGCCACGGCAATTAATTACTATTTATGCCAATCCTCAGCTTGTCAGGGCCGATGAGTTTGCAAACCTGGTTATTGCTCAACGAAATGGCCTTCCAGTCTACCTCCGTGATGTTGCAGATGTGCAGGAAAGCTTTGAAGATATAAGGACCTTTGCTTCCTCTGGCGGTGAGCGCTCAGTTGCTATTGGTATTTTGCGCCAACCTAATGCCAACACGGTTGAAGTAGTCGCGGCAGTTAAAAAATTACTGCCCACCTTTAAAGAGCAGATGCCTGCCTCGATTAACCTGATTTTAATTAATGACCGCTCGCTCTCCATTATTGAGGCGATTCATGATGTCAATATTACTTTGGCGCTGACCATACTATTAGTAGTCCTAGTCATCTTCTTGTTTCTCAAGCGCATTTCAGCCACCTTGATACCCTCAATTAGCTTGCCCATCTCTCTGATTGGCGCATTCTTTTTGCTCTACATCATGGGGTATAGCCTAGACAACATCTCACTACTAGGTATCACTCTCGCAGTAGGATTAGTGGTGGATGATGCAATCGTAGTGCTTGAAAATATCATGCGCCATGTCGAGCAAGGTATGGATCCATTGAAAGCCGCGCTTAAAGGGAGTAAAGAGGTTGGTTTCACCATCATCTCCATCTCCATTTCTTTAGTTGCCGTATTTATCCCATTATTTTTTATGGCAGGCCCCATTGGCTTGCTCTTTAGAGAATTTGCAGTGGTTGTCTCATTGTCTGTTTTGGTCTCCGCCTTGGTCTCATTGACTGTTGTGCCCATGCTCTGCAGTCGCTATCTTCCAAAGCCTGGCGATCATCCAAAAGAATATGCGATTACCAGACAATTCGACAAGCTCTTTAACTGGACTCTTAAGACATATGTTCATTTCTTAGATCTAGCATTGAATCATCGTAAAAAAGTATTATGGGGAGCAGTAGCAAGTTTTTTTCTCACCATATACTTATTTGCAAATAGTCCCACAGGGTTTTTCCCAGAAGAAGATATCGGGCAAATCACAGCGACTACGGAAGCATCTGAAGATACCTCCTTTAAGACCATGCTCGCACTGCAGGATCGTGCTGCAGAAATTGTCATGAATGACCCCAATGTAGCTAACTCCATTTCTATTATTGGCGGAGGTCAAAGTGCAGGACGCAATACAGGACGCTTTTTTATCATCCTTAAACCCAAGGGTGATCGAGAAAAGATGAGTAAAGTAATCGAAGGCCTCAGAAATAAATTCAAAGATATCCCAGGCCTTCAGGTGTATATGCGGCCAATTCAAAACTTACAAATTGGTGGCAGAAGTAGTAAAAGTCGCTATCAATTCACTCTTCAAAGTGTTGGCTTTGAGGGTGTCAATGAGTGGGCTGAAAAGATGATAGATAAGATGCGTTCCAATCCTATCTTTAGAGATGTGACCAGCGATTCTAAAATGAAAGGTCTCAATGTCAAGATTGAGATCAATCGTGAAAAAGCGGCCAGTGCCGGCGTAACCATCGCTGATATTCGAAGCACACTCTATAACTCCTTTGGTGAGCGGCAGGTATCAACGATCTATACCCCTGTCAATACATACTACGTTATCCTTGAAACAGCGGAAAATGATCGGCAGTTTGAAACTGACCTGAATAAAGTCTATGTTCGGGGTCGTGCAACGGATAAGTTAATTCCCCTTTCTAGTCTAGCCACTTTTGTGCGCACTATTGGTCCAACAGCCGTGAATCATCAAGGTCAGATTCCAGCGGTGACGATCTCCTTTAACTTGGCGCCAGACGTTTTCTTAGGTGATGCCACTAAGGCAATCGATGCATACGAGAAAGAAGTGGCCCTCCCTCCTTCGATCATTACTAGCTATGGTGGTGATGCGGCAGTATTTAAAGAAAATCAAACCGGTCAAATTGTTTTAATTTTGGCTGCGCTAGGCGTCATTTATATTCTATTAGGAGTGCTTTATGAGAGCTACATTCATCCACTGACGATTCTTGCGGGCTTACCCTCTGCTGCAATTGGTGCGATCTTAGCATTGCGCATCTTCGGCTTTGAATTAACTATCATTGCGTCTATTGGTATCTTGTTGCTTATTGGTATTGTGAAGAAGAATGCGATCTTGATGATTGACTTTGCCTTAGATGCACAACGGAATCAAGGTATGTCACCAGAAAAAGCGATTCGCGAGGCCTGTATTTTGCGCTTCCGCCCGATTATGATGACTACTATCGCAGCACTCATGGGGGCCTTACCTATTGCCCTTGGCTTAGGTGCCGGCGCCGAATTACGTCAACCCCTTGGAATTAGTGTTGCCGGCGGATTAATCCTCTCGCAGTTTGTTACCCTCATCATTACTCCTGTTATCTACCTTTATCTCGATAAATATGCAGGAACAGGCCCCAGGGAAATTCCTCCATCAGCACTGGAAGGCACCTAATGCGTCAAGTCATTCTTGATACTGAAACTACAGGCCTTAATCCAGCTACAGGCGATCGGATCATTGAGATTGGCTGCGTTGAAATGGTAGGTCGTCGACTAACAGACCGTACCTTTCATCGCTACATTAATCCTGAACGAGATATTGATGCTGGCGCTTTTGCAGTTCATGGTCTCTCACGGGAATTTTTATCCGATAAGCCGGTATTTGCCAATATCGTTGAAGAACTCATTGAGTTTGTTGATGGTGCTGAAGTGGTGATTCATAACGCAGCGTTTGACTTGGGATTCCTAGACAACGAGTTTGCCTTATTAAAGCGCCCTTCTTTCAGGGGTTTAGCTACAAAAATTACTGACACCCTCTTTGATGCTCGGCAAATGTTTCCTGGTAAGCGCAATTCGCTTGATGCGCTCTGCGAACGATTTGCAATTAATAATCAACATCGTACCTTGCACGGCGCTTTGCTAGACGCCCAGCTGTTAGCTGAAGTGTATGTAGCAATGACGCGAGGTCAAGAAGATCTATCAATTGATCTCATAGACTACACCGTGGGCACCGATGCCTCTGGTCACCTCAAAGCCTTACCATCGAACTTTAAACTGCTAATGGCAAGTGAGAATGATTGCCAAGAGCATGAAAAGATTTTGGCTGAGATCAGCAAAGCAAGTAAAAAGGACTCCGTATGGAGTCCTATAAGTGCAGTAAATTAAAACCTCGCTTTTAATTAAATAGCCGCTGCAATAGCTTTACCTAAGTCATCCGTTTTACCAACACCACCTAAGTCTGGCGTCAGAGGTGCACCACCCTTTACCAATACTTTCTCGATAGCGTTAAATATAGCTAAGCCGGCTTCCGGATAGCCGAGATGATCTAGCATCATTGACCCACTCCAAATTTGGCCAATGGGGTTAGCAATCATCTTGCCATAGATATCAGGCGCAGATCCGTGAACAGGCTCAAATAGCGATGGGAACTTGCCTTCTGGATTAATGCTGCCAGAAGGAGCTACGGCAATCGTACCAGTACAAGCAGGGCCTAAGTCAGAGAGAATATCCCCAAATAAGTTACTTGCAACCACCACATCAAAGCGATCGGGGTTCATGACAAATTGAGCTGTCAAAATATCAATGTGGTACTTGTCGGTTTTAACATCAGAAAATTGCTTTGCCATTGTCTCAACTCGCTCATCCCAATACGGCATGGTAATAGCAATGCCATTGGATTTAGTAGCTGAAGTTAAATGTTTTTTCGGACGACTCTGAGCCAAGTCATAAGCGTATTTCAGAATACGATCTACACCGTGGCGAGTAAAAACAGATTCCTGCACAACAAACTCTCGATCAGTATCAGGGAACATTTTTCCACCAACGCTAGAGTACTCACCTTCCGTATTCTCACGAACTACGAAGAAGTCAATATCACCCGGCTTGCGATTCACGAGTGGGCAAGGAACGCCCGGCAACAATCGTACTGGCCTTAAATTAACGTATTGATCAAAGCAGCGGCGGAATTGAATTAAGCTACCCCATAATGAAACATGGTCAGGAAGAATATTGGGCATACCAACTGCGCCAAAGAAAATGGCGTCATACTTCATCAGAGTTTCAAACCAATCATCCGGCATCATCTTGCCATGCTTGAGATAGTAATCACAACTAGCAAAGTCATAATGATCAAACTGCATGCCAATATTAAATTTTTGGTTGGCAATCTCTAATGCACGTACACCCTCTGGCATTACTTCTTTTCCAATACCATCACCAGCAATTACTGCAATTTTCGGATTTTTAACGGGTTTTTTTATACTCATTTTTCAGGTCTCATAGTTATAGTGGGTTTAATGGGATATTTAGCTAGCTAATTGCACGGCGAATCTCATCCTTCTTGGGCTTAGAGCCCGCAATAGATTCTGTATCGTGCTCAGTTGTATTTTCAATGGTTTCAATCACTGCCTCTTGCATGCGAATATTATCTTTAGGGCAAATGGGGGCACCATAGGCTGCCCACTTCTTTAACAAAGTCACCTCATATCCACACTGACCACATTTTGCCTTATTACGACTTGCATTGCTTGGTCTTGGCGGCGGAAAGACAATGGCCTGGTGTGGGTATGGGCCGAGCTCATTGCTAATCATCATTAAACGAACCATGAGCTCTTCAGTAGCGTGAGCCATTCTGGCAGGGCCCTCTAAACCTACTGTCTGAGCAATACCCTTGAAGTCTTCTCCGTGACCACTAAAGCAATCATCTACTGCATGACAAAGCTCATGCACTAAGGTGTCTAGAAGTTGTACAGGATCATCGAGCTTTGGAGAAATAAAAATCTCGTTAACACCACCACCAGAACGCTCTCGTGGCCAACATTGCCCCAACGTCGTTCTTGGACTGCTTGAGGCCGGAAAACCACAAGATACTCTGACTGGTGGAATAGCGTAGCCCGCTTTAGAAAATACAGGCTCCAAATGTCTTACGGCATCTTCCAGCCAGGATTCTCGGACGGCATGTTGCTTCATGTGTAGGTCGTTCAATTAAAAATATTATACAGATGGGTAAACTGCAATCAAATTGTAGAAAAATAAACGGAAACAATATTTATTGTTGGTTCAAATTAATTAACGCTGCCCTACTTTGACATCACCAAAAATCGCTTGGGCATCACGCGGCACACAGCGCCAGTAACGCTCATTCGATGGGACGGTGCCACCCAAGGCGACGGCAGCCTCCCAAGCCCATCTTGGCTTAAACAAAAATGTGCGAGCTAATGCAATTAAATCCGCATCACCTGCCTGCAAAATATCCTCAGCCTGCCCAGGCTTAGTAATCAGGCCAACAGTCATCGTAGGAATACCAGATCTGTCTTTAACAATCTTGGCAAATGGGACTTGATAACTTGGTCCAATGGCAATTTTTTGTAACGGAGAAATTCCGCCAGAAGAGATGTGGACAAAATCACATCCCAAGGGCTTTAGGCGGGTAGCAAAATCAGCCGTCTCTTCAGGGGTCCAACCGCCCTCAATCCAATCACTGGCAGAAATACGAATACCCAATACTCCTTGATAGGCCGCACGCACTGCCTTGAATAGCTCTAAGGGAAAGCGAATACGATTTTCATAAGAGCCGCCATATTCGTCGCTTCGTTGATTAGCAATCGGTGACAAAAACTGATGCAAAAGATAGCCATGCGCGCCATGCAGTTCTATGCCATCTATACCAATTCTTTCAGCCCGCTGCGCAGAAGCAACAAATGCGGCAATGAGCTCAGCCAACTCTACTTTTGAAAGCTCATGTGGCAAACGCTCGTCCTTTAGTTGTGGAATCGCTGATGGGGCGATCATTTCCCAGCCGCCCTGCTCCTTAGAGAGCAGTTGACCCCCTGCCCAAGGAGTGGCACTTGAAGCTTTACGGCCAGCATGCGCCAGCTGAATAAAGACTGGGATGGCTGGAGCCAAACCACGGGCTCTGTGGAGCTTGTCTTTCAGAGCAGATTCCGTACGGTCATCCCATAAACCGAGGCAGGCAGGAGTAATGCGTCCCTCTGGTGTCACGCCGGTCGCTTCAATAATAAAAAGTCCTGCACCACTATTAAGTAAGTTTCCCCAGTGCATCAAATGCCAATCCTGGGCTTCTCCATTGACTGCGGAGTATTGGCACATCGGTGCTACAACGATCCGATTTGGGAGGATTAAAGACCCGCGAGGGGAACTCAAGACAAAACTAGAAAACAAAAGACTCATATGCACCTTTAGGGCTAAATAGCGTAAAACTGATGAAAGCGATAAAATAGAAGTGGTAGGATAAACGAGACCATCAGCTTGCAAGGAAAATAGCCCTAGCATCTCTATTGAGCCCAAAACTAATCTAATAAAAATATTAAGTAAAATATTATGAACGCAACACAAGCCTTTGAATCTAATGAAGATATTGGTCACTATATTGGCGGCAGGATTGTCACCCCCAGGGATGGCCGCTTTGCTGATGTATTTAATCCCTCTACCGGAACTGTTGCCAGACGCGTAGCACTAGCTAGCCGAAAAGAGGTGGATGAGGCTGTAAATAATGCTCAGATAGCCTTTCAGACTTGGGGCCAGACCTCACCGTTGCGTCGTGCACGGATTATGTTTAAGTACCTTGAACTACTAAATGCCCATCGTGATGAACTCGCCGCCATTATTACAGCTGAACACGGCAAGGTTTTTACTGATGCCCAGGGTGAAGTCACTCGCGGAATTGAAATTGTCGAGTTTGCCACTGGCATTCCAGAACTCCTCAAGGGAGACTATACCGAGCAAGTCTCCACCGATATTGATAACTGGGTAATGCGTCAGCCTTTAGGGGTTGTTGCAGGCGTGACACCATTTAACTTCCCCGTCATGGTACCGATGTGGATGTTCCCAGTCGCAATTGCTTGTGGTAACACCTTCATTCTCAAGCCAAGTCCAACTGATCCATCGGCCTCCCTGTTTATGGCTAAGCTTCTCAAAGAAGCGGGCTTACCTGATGGGGTCTTTAACGTTGTTCAGGGGGATAAAGAGGCAGTTGATGCTCTGATTGAGAATCCAGATGTCAAGGCTGTCAGTTTTGTTGGCTCTACCCCGATCGCTAACTATATCTACGAGCGTTGCGCACATTTTGGTAAGCGCTCTCAAGCTTTAGGTGGCGCCAAGAATCATATGGTGGTAATGCCTGATGCAGATATTGATAAAACCATTGATGCCCTAATTGGTGCAGCATATGGTTCTGCTGGTGAGCGTTGCATGGCAATCTCAGTCGCAGTCTTGGTGGGTGATGTGGCTGAAAAGATCATGCCAAAACTCATTGAGCGCACCAAGACTCTCAAAGTCAAGAATGGCATGGAGCTCGATGCTGAAATGGGCCCAATTGTTACCAAGGTGGCTTTAGATCGCATCACAGGATACATTGAGAGTGGCCTTGCTTCAGGCGCGAAGCTATTAGTAGATGGTCGTGGTTTAAAAGTGCCCGGCCATGAGAAGGGCTTTTTTATTGGCGGAACCCTCTTTGATGGTGTGACCGCAGACATGAAAATCTATTTGGAAGAAATCTTTGGACCAGTACTTTCTTGCATGCGCGTTGCCAACTTTACTGAAGCCTTAAATTTAGTGAACTCCTGTGAATTTGGAAATGGAGTTGCCTGCTTTACTAGTGATGGCAATATTGCTCGCGAGTTTGCGCGTCGGGTTCAGGTTGGGATGGTGGGAATTAATGTTCCTATCCCTGTTCCAATGGCTTGGCATGGTTTTGGTGGCTGGAAGAAATCCCTCTTTGGTGATATGCATGCGTATGGCAAAGAAGGTGTTCGCTTCTACACCAAACAAAAGAGTGTCATGCAACGTTGGCCTGAGAGTATTGATAAGGGTGCAGAGTTTGTAATGCCGACCTCAAAGTAATCAGAATTCTGCAGGATCAATCAGTAAGTAAAAAATTGCGGCCTACGGGTCGCTTTTTTTGGCGGATTGGAATGACTAGGCGGGAATAAAGTAACGCCGCTCGATAGCTCGGGCAAAGAGAACTATGACCGATACTAAGGCTAGGTAAACTAAGGCAGCCAATAAATAGGCTTTGAAGAATTGGAAGTTCGTAGCTGCCAACTCTTGTAAACGAGCAAAGAACTCGGTGTACTGAATTAAGAAAGCTACAGAACTATCCTTTAGATTAGCAATCACTTGATTCGTCAGTGCTGGAATCGAAAGACGAATCACTTGCGGCAAAGTAATCCAGCGAAAGATCTGTAAAGAATTAAATCCTTGCGCACTGGCTGCCTCAAGCTGGCTTTTATCAAGGCCGTTAAAGGCCGTCTTTAAATAGGCGGCATTATAGGCGGCCACATTAAATGTAAAACCAATGAAAGCAACTGTAAAAGGTGAAAGCCTTACGCCCCACTGCGGCAAACCGTAATACATCAAGAACAATAAAACAATTAAAGGCATGCCAATAAAGAAAGAAATATAGGCATTAATACTGCAACGCACATACTTATTTTTACTGAGTGTGAGATAAAACACCAGAATTCCTAGTAGCAATCCAGAAACACTGACTAAACCGGCCAACTGCAAAGTTTTGACTAGTCCAGTCAAAATCAAAGGCATCTGCTCCGTGAGATCACGAATAAAGGATGGCCATCCTCCCATCAGCGTTTTTCCTCAGAGTCAAAGAAGGCTTTAATTTTTGGATCGGCATGCTGACTCAATACATCAATTCGATCATCGGCACAAATGACGCCGCGATCTAAGAACATCACAGTATCAGCAATATTGCGCGCCAAATGAAGATCATGTGTAACACACATCATCGTAATACCATCTCGATGTAAGCGATTGATAAGGTCTGCTACATCCCTGGACATAACAGGGTCGAGAGCTGAGGTAGGCTCGTCTAAAACTAATACCGCAGGATCCATCGCCAATGCACGCGCAATCGCTACTCGCTGCTTCTGTCCGCCAGATAGCTGTGAGGGGTATTTATCTTGATGCGGAATCATCTCAAAATGAGATAACTCAAGCAAGGCCCTCTCCTTAGCTTCAGCTTTACCCATCTTATGAAGCTTACGTAAACCCAGAGACACATTATCTAAAACGGTCAGATGACTATATAAAGCAAATTGTTGAAAGACAAAACCTATCTGCTTACGTAACTCTCTGACATCCACATTAGGGCCCAATACTTCTTTACCCCTAAAAACAATTGATCCAGAGGTGGGCTCTACTAGACGATTAAGACAACGCAACAAAGTAGATTTACCTGAGCCAGATGCCCCCATCAAAACACGGACATCACCCTCATTTAGATCGAGATTTATATTAGACAAAACTGTTTGTCCATCAAACTCTTTCACTAAATCTCTTACTTGAATTAGTGCCACGTACCAGCCCCTTTTAACAATGTCATATGCATAATAATGTCGGACTCATGCTGGACTCATACCCGGAATTTGAAAGCGCCTACTCAGAACTTGTACGCCAAACAAGCAAAGTCGATAAATTATGAAATATAGAATACCTACCGCTAAGTACACTTCAACACCCCGAAGGGTTGTGGAGGTGAGCGTCATCGCCTGCTTAGTAATTTCAGGAATACCCACGGTATAAGCAAATGGAGAATACTTCAATACCGAAGTAAACTCATT
>JBIISV010000167.1:0-3991 GCA_044340835.1 Polynucleobacter sp. | reverse complement strand
TCTTCATGCGCGTTGCAATGGGCCTATCGCTAAATGAGTTGGATCGTGAGCGTCGTGCGATTGAGTTCTATGAAATCCTCTCTACATTTGATTTCATGTCCAGCACACCAACATTATTTAATTCGGCAACGACCCGTCCTCAGTTATCAAGCTGCTACTTGACAACGGTAGATGACGACCTCGATGGTATCTACGAAGCTTTGAAAGAAAATGCACTCTTATCCAAGTTTGCCGGTGGTTTAGGTAACGACTGGACTAACGTTCGCGCCCTGGGAAGTCATATCAAAGGCACTAACGGGAAGTCACAAGGTGTTGTGCCATTCTTAAAAGTAGTAAACGATACAGCAGTTGCAGTGAACCAAGGTGGTAAGCGCAAGGGTGCAGTATGTGCCTACTTGGAGACATGGCACCTAGATATCGAAGAATTCCTCGAGTTGCGTAAAAACACTGGCGATGATCGCCGCCGTACGCATGACATGAATACCTCTAACTGGATTCCGGATTTATTCATGAAGCGGGTGATGGAGGGCGGTGAGTGGACGTTATTCTCACCTTCAAATACACCAGATTTGCATGACAAATACGGCAAGGCATTTGAAGAGGCATATGTTGCCTATGAGAAAAAAGCAGATGCTGGTGAGTTAAAGCCATTCCGCCGTATTCCTGCGCAGCAATTGTGGCGCAAGATGTTGGGTATGTTGTTTGAGACTGGCCACCCATGGATCACATTTAAAGACCCTTGCAATATTCGCAGCCCGCAACAGCATGTCGGTGTAGTTCACTCCTCTAACTTGTGTACCGAGATCACTCTCAATACAAACGAGACTGAGATTGCAGTATGTAACTTAGGCTCTGTGAACTTGACAGCGCACATGACTACAGATGCATCTGGCAAGATGATTTTGGACCACGAGAAGCTTCAAAGAACGACTCGTACCGCAATGCGCATGTTGGATAATGTGATTGATATCAATTACTACGCTGTTGCTAAAGCGCGTAATTCTAACTTGAAGCATCGTCCAGTCGGTATTGGCATTATGGGCTTCCAGGATTGCCTACACATGCAACGCATTCCTTACGCCAGCGATGAGGCTGTGAAATTTGCAGATTCTTCAATGGAAGCAGTGTGCTACTACGCTTACCAGGCATCAAATGAGTTGGCTGAAGAGCGTGGGGTTTACAGCAGCTATAAAGGTTCATTGTGGGATCGCGGCATTCTTCCGCAAGACTCCGTAGCCTTGTTGGCTGAAGAGCGTGGCGGTTATCTTGAGGTAGACAGCTCTTCCACTATGAATTGGGATGGTTTGCGAGCTCGCATCAAGCAGCACGGTATGCGCAATTCTAACTGTGTGGCGATTGCACCGACAGCAACGATTTCCAACATTATTGGCGTCTCAGCTTGTATTGAGCCTACATTCCAGAATTTGTTCGTGAAATCAAACCTTTCCGGTGAGTTCACTGTAGTCAATGAGTACTTGGTGCGTGATTTGAAGGATCGCGGTCTTTGGGATGAAGTCATGATTGCTGACTTAAAGTACTTTGACGGTACTTTATCTAAGATAGATCGCGTTCCACAAGATTTACGTGATTTGTACGCTACCGCGTTTGAAGTAGAGCCAAGTTGGTTGGTTGAAGCTGCCTCACGCCGTCAGAAGTGGATTGATCAAGCTCAGTCACTCAATATCTACATGGGTGGTGCCTCTGGCAAGAAATTAGATGACACATATAAGTTGGCATGGTTGCGTGGTCTGAAGACAACGTATTACCTCCGCACGATGGCGGCAACCCACGTTGAGAAATCCACCGTGACTAGCGGTCAGTTGAATTCTGTATCGAGTGGCGGTGGTGTCAATGGTACCGATGCAGCAGCGGCCCAACAGTTAGATGGCCCAGCCTGCACAATGCGCCCAGGTGATGCTGGCTTTGAAGAATGTGAAGCATGTCAGTAAGCCATTGGCTAGCTGACACAGAAAATTAAGAATTAGGAGAGAGTTATGTTGAATTGGGAAGAAGAAGTTGCCCCTGCGCTAGCAAAAGTGGGTTTAACACTACAACCAGTCGTTGCGGAGCCTCAACGCCCTCAGCCAGACCAAGTTGCGATTGTTGCTCCTCAAGCTCTTGTAGCTGCACCTGTGCAAGCTGCTGGATTGGTGAGTGGCGTATCTTTGCGTGTCAATGCTGCCGATAAGCGCGTCATTAATGCTAAGACTGACGTGAACCAGTTAGTTCCATTCAAATATAAGTGGGCTTGGGAGAAATATTTAGCTGGCTGCGCAAACCATTGGATGCCACAAGAGATCAATATGAATCGCGATATCGCGCTTTGGAAGGATCCTAATGGCTTAACTGAAGATGAGCGTCGTATCATCAAGCGCAATCTGGGTTTCTTTACAACCGCTGATTCTTTAGCTGCCAACAATATTGTTTTGGGTACTTATCGCCACATTACTGCCCCAGAATGCCGTCAATATCTATTGCGCCAGGCATTTGAAGAGGCAATTCATACTCACGCGTACCAATACATTGTGGAATCTTTGGGTTTAGATCAGAGCGAAATCTTCAATGCGTACAACGAAATTGAGTCTATTCGTGCTAAAGATCAGTTCTTAATTCCCTTTATTGATGTTTTGACTGACCCCAATTTCAAAACCGGGACATTAGAAACTGATCAAATGTTGCTCAAGTCGTTGATCGTTTTTGCCTGCGTAATGGAAGGATTATTCTTTTATGTTGGTTTTACGCAAATACTTGCAATGGGTCGCCAAAACAAAATGACTGGTGCTGCTGAGCAGTATCAATACATCCTTCGCGATGAGTCTATGCACTGCAATTTTGGCATTGATTTAATTAATCAAATCAAGCTGGAGAACCCGCAGTTATGGACTTCCGCGTTCAAAGATGAGATCAAATCTATCTTCGAAAAAGCAGTGGAATTAGAGTACCGTTATGCAGAGGATACGATGCCTCGCGGAGTGCTCGGATTGAACGCGCCGATGTTCAAAGGTTACCTAAGATACATCTGTAATCGCAGATGTTTGCAAATAGGACTTGACGCAATGTTCCCAAATGAAGAGAATCCATTCCCATGGATGTCAGAAATGATTGATCTGAAAAAAGAGAGAAACTTTTTTGAGACACGCGTTATTGAGTATCAAACTGGCGGTGCGCTAAGTTGGGAGTAGAAGTTAGATAAGAGCGCATGGCCGGCTAAATAGGAGATTAGACGGTTGGATAGTTTTAAAAGTCAGCAAAATCAGACTCAAATCCGAAAACCCTTATTTAAGGGTATCTGGACTACTCTCTCTATTTTCTCCAGCAAATTGAAGAAGCCGTTGCCCTTTGGGGCCACGGCTTTTTTTCCAAGATTCATTAGCGTGCAGCATCTAGCATCAAGCCGCGCGCCGATGAATGGCTCGCTCGTCGGATCCAATCGGTCGCAAGACCAGGCGGAAATGAATGGTCGGGTCTTCTTAATCGGTAGTTTGTACTAATCCTCACGTGAAGGAGCATTACTATGGCAATCGCCAAGAAAAAAGTTGCTGCAAAGAAACCAGCTGCGAAGAAAAAAGTAGCTGCTAAGAAGCCTGCTGCTAAAAAAGTAGCTAAGAAGAAGCCTGCTGCTAAAAAAGCTGCTGCTAAGAAGCCTGCCGCTAAAAAGCGTCCTGCTGCTAAAAAGCGTCCTGCTGCTAAAAAGCGTCCTGCTGCTAAAAAAGCTGCTGCTAAGAAGCCTGCCGCTAAGAAGAAGCCTGCCGCTAAAAAGCGTCCTGCTGCTAAAAAGCGCGTAGCTGCAAAAAAAAAGTAAGTAAGCCTGCTGCGAAGAAAGCGGGCAAAGCTGTAAAAAAGCCCGTGGCTAAAAAAGCTGCCGCTTCAACAACGTTGAATCCTGCTGCTGCTTGGCCCTTCCCAACTGGCACACGCCCATAAGCTCTGCTTGTAGGCATGTGAAGTTCAAAGGGATCTCTCACGAGATCCCTTTTTTATTGATATTTCT
>JBIISV010000168.1:0-3991 GCA_044340835.1 Polynucleobacter sp. | reverse complement strand
AAACCATACCGCCTTCTTGTTCGATAAGATCAACTTCTTGATGGATGCAACAGTTGGTTTTATTAATCTGAACCAAAGTAAGATCATTAAGATCTTCTCGGTGGTATCGGTTGCCTTAATGCCGCCTACCTTATTGGCGAGCGTGTGGGGAATGAACTTCCGTTACATGCCAGAGTTGGAGCAAACCTGGGGTTATCCAGTCGCTATTCTCTCGATGGTGATTTCAGCCATGATTCCATTAGGCTACTTCCGCCATAAGGGTTGGCTAAGCTCACGCTAACACCACTTATTCTTGCAGAAGCTCTAGTAGTGTTGATAGAGCGTAATCACGTGCTTGCTCTCGAACGGTTTGCCGATCACCTGCAAATTGTTTTGTGATAACGATAGTGTTTGCAGTAGTCAGCTCATCGTTATGAATTTCTTGAGCGATAGTCCAACCAAAACAAACGGTGCCTACAGGCTTGTCTCGAGACCCGCCAGAGGGTCCAGCGATACCAGTAATAGATAGGGCGACATTGACATGCGCATTGCGTCTTGCACCTTCTGCCATCGCTTTAGCGACTTGCTCACTGACTGCACCAAAGGATTGAATTATTTCCATAGGCACATCTAAGCATTCTGATTTAGCAGTATTGCTATAGGTGATATAGCCTCGCTCAAACCAATCGCTAGAGCCTGCTAAATCAGTTAAGGTAGCGCTGACAAGGCCGCCAGTGCAGGACTCAGCTAAGGCAATTTTCCAGCCCCGCTCCATGAGTGCGCTTGCGAGCGATTGAGCAATTTGATGCTGAGGATCAATATTATTTTTCATAGGAAATAATGTAATCCAATCTGTAAAAGTGTAACGGACATTAAAGTAAACAATGCTGCAGCCAAGTCATCAGCAATAATGCCAAAGCCGCGCCACCAAATTTGTTTCAGATTAGATGGGGTAGATGTACTGCTGCTCTCCAGGCGTTTAAAGTGTCGGTCGATTACTCCAATGGGACCTGGCTTCACAGCATCAAAAAATCGAAAGAGTGCAAAGGCCAAAATTTGTATCCACCAGATTGCTGGCATGATAAAAATTAATACAAGCCAGAAAGCAATAATCTCATCCCAGACAATTCCGCCAAAATCTTGTTTGCCTAATTCTTCGCTGACTTGTCCACAGATCCAGCAACCTAAAATCATCCCTGCGCTAGTCACCCACAAGAGCACTGCCGTAGAAAGAAAATATTGCCCTAATAAAAATACTGCCCAAGCCCAGAGTGTTCCGGCAGTACCGGGGGCAAATGGTGCTAAACCACTGCCTAGGCCAAATGCCAGGGTGCGACTCGGTTTGCTAAATACCCACCTGAGGTTCGGAATTGGAGGTGGAGTAGAGGCAGTATTTGTGGGGTCGTTCATGCAAAGTGATCAAAGGATTTGAGCAACTGACTGACTTCTTCGCGATTTAATCTTGCCCCACTTCTATTGATGAGCTTAATCTCAGGCATGTCATTTTGCATATGCTTGATGCTACCAATTTGAGTCAGTGGCAGATGAAGCTTGGAACTCATTTTGGTAATCGTATCGCGCTTACTAGCCGGAGCGGTAAAGCAAAGCTCATAATCATCTCCACCACAAGCGGCGTATTGGTTTTGAATATCAATAGATTGCTTGCGTAATGTGGCAGATTGAGGGAGTTGATCCAAAAAGATTTCCGCGTCCTTTTCGGATTGTTTCAAGATATGTCTCAAGTCTCCCAGAAGACCGTCTGAAATATCTATAGCAGCGTGAGCAATTTCTCTTAAGGCGATTCCCAAGTCAACTCTGGGCGTGGGTTGATGCATACGCGCTTCAATCAGCGCTAAATCAGACTTTGACAGTACTATTTCATGACGCAGTGCAGCAAGAGTAAGTCTAGCATCGCCAATAGTTCCCGAAACCCAGATGTCATCATCTTCTAATGCCCCCGATCTTCGAATGGCTTTTTCTTGGGGGATGCTGCCAAAAGCAGTAATGCAAATAGTCAGGGGGCCAGCAGTGGTGTCGCCACCGATTAATGGGCAAGAGTAAGCATTTGCAATTGCAAATAAGCCTTTACTAAAGGCCTCTAGCCAAGCTACATCAGCTTGAGGTAATGCGATTGCAAGTGTAAAGCCTAGGGGCTTGGCACCCATGGCCGATAGGTCTGAGAGGTTAACGGCTAGGGCTTTCCAGCCTAGCCACTCAGGATTGGTATCTATAAAAAAGTGTCGCCCACTGACTAGCATATCGCTAGTAATCGCAATTTCTTCATGGGGCTGAACTTTCATCAGCGCACAGTCATCGCCAATACCTAAGCTCACTGATCCCGAGCTCGATGCAAGCATGAGCTCAGACTGCGTTTTAAAGAAACGCTGAATCACATCAAATTCGCCAAGGGGGGAGGGTTGAGATTTCATGCCTCATTTTATGACCCTTGGGAGTCTTTTATCCGAGAGGAATAGAATTAGATGCTTAATGACGTCTGATTGATGAGCGAACTGATGAGTAAACCAAGCAATAGCAGCAAAGAGCAAAAAATAGCGGATTTAAGAGCAGCCGCTCTCCACTATCACGAGTTTCCCGTACCAGGAAAAATCGCAATTGCCCCAACTAAGCAGCTCACCAATCAGAGGGACTTGGCGCTTGCCTATACTCCCGGAGTTGCGGCAGCCTGCGAAGAGATCGCTAAAGATCCTGCTAATGCATTCCGTTATACAGCGCGCGGTAATTTGGTTGGTGTGATTACCAACGGTACCGCAGTATTAGGCCTTGGCAATATTGGACCTCTCGCCAGTAAGCCGGTGATGGAGGGTAAGGCAGTTCTCTTCAAGAAATTTGCTGGTATTGATGTATTTGATATTGAGGTCAATGAGAATGATCCAGACAAGCTTGTTGAAATCATTGCAGCCCTTGAGCCCACTTTTGGCGGTATCAACTTAGAAGACATCAAGGCGCCCGATTGTTTTGTGGTTGAGCGTAAGTTGCAAGCCCGCATGAAGATTCCAGTATTCCATGATGATCAGCATGGAACCGCGATTGTGGTTGCCGCCGCTATTTTGAATGGCTTAAAAGTCGTCGGTAAAAACATTGCTGATGTGAAATTAGTGACCTCTGGAGCAGGCGCCGCTGCTTTAGCTTGTTTAGATTTATTGGTTGATCTTGGTATCCCTCGTAAAAATATTTGGGTTACGGATTTAGCTGGTATTGCGTATAAAGGTCGTAAAGAGTTAATGGATCCCGAGAAGGAGCCATTTTGTCAAGAGACTGATTTACGTACACTCACTCAAGCAATTGAAGGCGCTGATATTTTCTTAGGCCTCTCCGCTGGCGGCGTTCTCAAGCAAGACATGGTCAAGAAGATGGCTCCTAAGCCATTGGTCTATGCCTTAGCAAATCCAACGCCAGAGATCCTACCTGAGGAAGTAAAAGAAGTTCGTCCTGATGCCGTGATGGCTACCGGTCGTACTGACTACCCAAATCAAGTCAATAACGTATTGTGTTTCCCATTCATTTTTCGGGGTGCATTGGATGTGGGTGCCACTACCATCACGCGTGGCATGGAAGTCGCAGCAGTCAAGGCTGTAGCAGAGTTGGCTCAAGCTGAGCAGAGTGAAATTCTGAGCTCTGTGTATGGCATTGAGAACCTCTCTTTCGGCCCAGAGTATTTGATTCCAAAACCATTTGATCCACGTTTAATTACGGTGGTCGCTCCTGCGGTTGCTAAAGCTGCAATGGATGATGGTGTTGCACAGCGCCCCATTAAAGACTTTGATGCTTACCGTAATCAACTGCAACAATTTGTGTACCACTCTGGTACTTTGATGAAGCCGCTGTTTAATATCGCTAAGCACGTTCCTGAAAATCAAAAGCGGATTGTATTTGCTGAAGGTGAAGATGAGCGTGTATTGCGTGCGGTACAAATCATCATTGATGAGCGTTTGGCTACCCCTATTTTAATTGGTCGCCCAGCAGTGATCGAGCATCGTATAGGAAAGTTTGG
>JBIISV010000166.1:0-4011 GCA_044340835.1 Polynucleobacter sp. | reverse complement strand
CCATCTTTCAGTTGCTTGAGTAGGGCGTGATGACCCCTGTGCACGCCATCGAAATTACCGATGGTTAAGGCACAAGCAGGTCCTGCAGAAAACTGGGTAGGTCCACGGAATACGTTCACTAAATCACTTTCAGGGTCGCTTTCGAGGTAACCATCAATTATATTGTGGGCATGCCATCAATCGTTACCTTAATCTCAGGCCGCGGATCCAATTTCGAGGCTATTGTCAAAACTGCACAAAAAGAGGGGTGGCCCGTCCAATTTGCGGGGGTCATTGCCAACCATTCTGCAGCTAAGGGCCTTGATTTTGCTCGCTCTCAGGGTATTCCAGCTTTTGCTATTGAGCATCGAGAGCATGCTACCCGAGAGTCTTTCGATGCCGCTTTAAGCAAGAAAATCGACGAATTAGGCGCTGATTTAGTGGTTTTAGCGGGCTTTATGAGAATTCTGACTCCAGGATTTATTCGTCATTTTGAGGGTCGCCTCATCAATATTCACCCAGCCTTGCTACCCGCCTTCCCTGGTTTGCATACCCATGAGCGTGCTTTAGAGGCTGGTGTTGCTGAGCATGGGGCCAGCGTGCATTTTGTGACCGAGGGGGTGGATGAGGGTCCGATCATCTGCCAGGCCTCAGTTCCTGTGCTTCCTGGAGATGATGCCGATCGCTTGGCAGCACGAGTATTGGCTGCTGAGCATCAGATTTACCCGCGGGCCGTAAAATGGTTTCTTGATGGACGATTGCGAATAGTAGGTAATCAAGTTCAGGTTCAACCACCGGAGTCGCAATTAATCAAATTATGAGTAAAGAACGTTCATCCCGCCCAGCTAGTGCTGGCAGTAAATCCGGATCCAGATCCGGATCAAGACTAGGCCCACAAAAAAGTTACGCCGCTAAATCAAAAGATCCCTTACGTCGTCCAGAGCGTCGCAATGCGAGCGGCAACATCATTGCACCTGAAGGTCAAAAAAACTTCTCCAATGCAAAGGCTCTGCCACAGCACGCTATTCATTTAGAGCGATTACTTCCGGAGCTATTGAATTTCGAGCAACCAGCCGATCGGGTTGTGAGTCGGTATTTTCGCTCTGAGCCACAACTGGGTAATCGTGACCGCGCCTTGATTGCAGAGAGTGCCTTTGCTATTTTGCGTCGTAAAAATGAGTTCTCACAATTCGCTGCCAGTGGTGAAGGTTCGCAAGCTAGACGCTTAGCGCTATTGGGTCTCATGTCTGCATTGACTGAGGGTGGTCTCGGTTCGGCCAATCGCGCAGAGAGTGCGATTGCAGATCTAGCCCACGTTTTGAAGTCTGGAGAATATGAGTGGTTACAACGTTTTGCGACCGTTGATCCAACTGCACTAAATCCTTTGGTACGTAACAATTTACCGGAATGGCTTTGGGATGCTTTTGGAAAATATCCTGGCATAGAAACACGTGAAGCCTTGGCTAAGTCATTGATGCATCCCGCTTTGTTGGATTTACGTGCTAACACTATGAAAACCTCGCGTGAGCAATTGCTGGTCGAGATGAATGCATTGGGTGGCCGCTATCAAGCTATTCCAACTCCTTACGCGCCTGATGGTGTTCGTATTATGGGTAAGCCTGCTTTGCAAAATACTGTTGGGTTTAAAGCAGGGATGTTTGAGGTGCAAGATGAAGGTAGCCAGTTATTGGCTTATTTACTAGCTCCCAAGCGTGGCGAGATGGTGGTCGACTTTTGTGCGGGTGCCGGCGGAAAGACTTTGGCGATTGGCGCACTCATGCGCTCTACAGGGCGCTTGTATGCTCTGGATACATCTGAGCGTCGTTTGGCTAATTTAAAGCCACGACAAGCCCGCAGCGGCCTCTCAAACGTCCATCCAGTGTGGATCGATAGTGAGAATGACGCCAAAATTAAACGTTTGGCTGGCAAGATTGATCGTGTGTTGGTAGATGCGCCTTGTAGCGGTATGGGTACTTTGCGTCGTAACCCGGATTTAAAGTGGCGGCAGACTCCAGAAGGTGTTCTAGAGCTCAATCAAAAGCAGATGAATATTTTGGCTTCCGCAAGCCGCTTATTGAAACCTGGCGGTCGCTTGGTTTATGCCACTTGCAGTCTATTGCCCCAAGAGAATCAAGGGATTGCAGAAGATTTTCTGGCCAAACACCCTAATTTTGAGGTGATTCCTGCTGCTGAAGTTCTTAAGCCATTGTTTCCTAAGGATAAAATGCCCATTGGATGTAGTTCCGATAACCCTTGGTGGCAGTTATGGCCACATATCCATGGTACTGACGGCTTCTTTGGTGCGGTTTTTCAAAAGAAAGCCGCTGCTCCGGTAGCAAAAGAAGATAAAGAGGATGAAAAGGTTAAGGAAAAGCAATCCCAAGTTAAAACCAAGAAAGCTGGGAAAGAACTAAAATAGGGGTTTAGACCTACTATTTAGGACACCCTTTTGAATACAGCTTCTGTTGTAGATTTATTCCTCAATTGGCTTTCCCATGGCTATTTAAATTGGGCTTGGTGGCAAATCCTGGTTTTCACGCTGCTTGCTACCCATATCACTATCGCCGGCGTAACCATTTTTTTACATCGCTGCCAAGCGCACCGCGCATTGGATTTGCATCCCATCATGTCCCATTTTTTCCGTTTTTGGCTATGGCTAACAACCGGGATGATTACCAAAGAATGGGCAGCTATTCATCGCAAGCATCATGCCAAGTGTGAGACCGCTGATGATCCGCATAGTCCTCAAGTTTTAGGAATTAATACCGTACTTGCTCGCGGTGCAGAGTTATATAAAAAAGAGTCTCATAACCAAGAAACCTTAGATAAGTTTGGTCATGGCACGCCGGATGATTGGCTTGAGCGCAGCATTTACTCAAAGTATTCCTGGCAAGGCGTTGCATTAATGCTGATCATTGACGTGTTCTTATTTGGTGCAATTGGTTTAACAGTATGGGCAGTTCAAATGCTCTGGATTCCAATTACAGCTGCAGGCGTTATCAATGGTATCGGTCACTACTGGGGTTATCGCAATTACGATTGTGAAGATGCCTCAAGAAACATTTTCCCTTGGGGAATTTTGATTGGTGGAGAAGAGTTACATAACAACCACCACACCTTTGCTACAAGCGCCAAACTTTCAAGCAAATGGTATGAGTTTGATATTGGCTGGATGTATATTCAGATACTGAGTGTGCTTGGCTTGGCTAAGGTTAAGAAGACTTCTCCCAAGCCAGTGCTTAGCGACCTGCGCCCCGCGGACCAGGGTACGCTCCAAGCAATCATTGCTAACCGTTATGAAATCATGGCTCGCTACAGCAAAACTTTGCGTAGCTTTTTTACCAATGAGGTTCAGCATATGCAAGAGCTGGCAGTGCACCTGAAGGATGCGCGCACTTGGTTGGGTAAAGATGAAGCCCGCTTAACTATTGAGGAGCAGGCCAAGCTGGAGGAACTCATGACCACCAATACCCAGTTACGCAAGATGATTGAGATGCGTCGTGATTTACAGGCTATCTGGAGCCGCTCGAATGCGACTGGTGATCAATTGCTCTCTCAGTTACATGAATGGTGTCAGCGTGCGGAAGATAGTGGTTTAAGTTCTTTGCGTGACTTCTCTTTGAGACTGCGTCGCTATGCTTAAGTCAGTTATTGGGTAAAACCAAGACAATAAAAAACCCGCTGATGTAGCGGGTTTTTTATTGCTGCTAATAATTACTGAGTAGATACCTTATTTCAGCTTGGTTTCTTTGTAAGCAACGTGCTTGCGAATGGTTGGATCAAACTTCATGATCTCCATTTTTTCAGGCTTTGTACGCTTATTTTTTGAAGTTGTGTAGAAGTGACCAGTTCCAGCTGATGACTCTAGCTTAATTTTTTCTCTGCCGCCTTTAGCCATTTGTGTACTCCTTAAATTTCGCCACGTGCACGAAGATCAGACAAAACAGCATCGATGCCATTTTTGTCGATAACGCGCAAACCAGCATTGGTTAAGCGCAAGCTAATCCAGCGGTTTTCAGATTCAACCCAAAA
>JBIISV010000165.1:0-4070 GCA_044340835.1 Polynucleobacter sp. | reverse complement strand
ACGTCGCTTAGCTGAGTATCCAGAAATACTTACTGATGCAGCAGCAGACTTAGCCCCTCACGCACTCGCTTTTTACTTGCGGGATTTAGCGGGAGATTTTCATACTTTCTATAGCGCTGATCGTGTTTTAGTGGATGATGCTGCTTTAAAATTAGCTCGCTTGGCTCTGCTATCAGCGACTCGCCAAGTACTTGAAAATGGTTTAAAAGTATTAGGTGTTTCAGCACCTACTAAGATGTAAGCTATAGTTGTTTGGTAGTGATCAAGAAGCAAATAAGAAGGTGAGAGATGCGATGAAAAAAATAAATCAACAGGATGGCTATATTCTAAAAGCAGATACTTCGGGCGCGGAGTATGGTGGCACCATCCTAGGCTTCATTTTGGGCTTAGGAGTTGGATTAGGCGTAGCATTTGTGATTGCGTTTTATCTTTCAAAGAATACCCCGCAGGAGCGGCCTGGAGTGAGGGCTCCCAATTTGCCATTAGCCATTAAATCTGCTCCTTCTTCAGCAGATAGCGAAAGTACTGTATCTCCAGAGCCCCTGGATCTGAATAAGCCCTTACAAGGTAAACCTGCTGCTCCAACTGCAAATGCGCCAGATCCGATTGGAGATTTGGCTAATGGCAAGAAGCCCGCAGAGGCGGCAGTAACTCCAGTAGCAAAATCAGAACCAATTTATTTTTTACAGGTAGGCGCATTTAATAAGCGTGCCGATGCTGATGCGCAGAAGGCCAGTCTCGCCATCCAGGGTATTCAGTCACAATTGAGTGAAATTACTAGCGATGGCAATACACTATGGCGTGTGCGTATTGGCCCTTACAACAGTGTTGAGGAAACCAATCCCGTGCGAGATAAGTTAAGCGGTATGGGAATTAAACCAAGCGTTATTAAATCGAGTAAATCATGATGAGATTATCTAAGTCGAAACGAATCCTGGTATCTGCTGCTCTTGGCCTCACAATTTTATTTTCGGGTTATTCCGGTGCGCAAAGTCCGAAGATCGAAGAGGGATTTGATTACCGCATTCTGTCTCTTCCCCAGCCTATTGAGGCTAAAGGTAAGGTTGAGGTCATCGAGTTCTTTTGGTATGGCTGCCCACATTGCTATGACTTTGAGCCAGAGTTGAATGCATGGTTAAAGCGTCAGCCCAAGGATGTCAGCTTCCGTAAGGTGCCCGTTGCTTTCCGTGACGATTTCATGCCACATAGTCAGCTGTTCTATGCCTTGGAGGCCTTGGGCAAAGGTGAGGCAATGAATGACAAAGTCATGTATGCCATGCATAAAGAGAATAAGCGTTTGATGACAGAAAATGAGATTGCAGATTGGGTGACTTCCCAAGGTATAGATCGCAATGCTTTCTTGGCGGCTTATCGTTCATTTGCTGTGATATCAAAAGCCCGCGCTGCAAGACAGATGGCTGATGCATATCGTATCGATGGCGTGCCAACCATTGTGATGCAGGGTCGCTATGTGACCTCCCCATCGATTGCTGGAACTAAAGCGAAGGCAATTTTAGTAATGGATCACTTGGAGCAAAAAATCCGTAAGGATAAGTTCAAGTAGTTAACTCACTTTAGATTTTGACGAAGCGCCGTATGATCCAGAAGTAAAGTGGGTAGGGCAGGATTCTAAGGAACTTTAAGAATCCTGAGAACCGTTTAGGGAAATGAATATCAAACTTCCCCGCCTGTATTCCTTCTAGAATTTCTTTAGCAGCCTCATCTGCAGTGATAAGTGCCGGCATCTCAAAATCATTTTGCGCAGTAGCTTCAGTAGCCACAAACCCTGGCGAGATCATATGGACGCTAACACCTTGCGGTAGCAAGTCGTAGTAGAGTGTTTCGCAGAAATTGATAATCCCTGCTTTACTAGGCCCATAAGCTAGGGCTTTTGGGAGTCCACTATATCCAGCAACACTACCAACGATAGCAATATGACCAGCCTGATTTTTGAGCATATCAGGTAAGACCAGTCCAACAGCTCTCATGGGCCCTAGCAGATTTGCATCTATAGTCTTTTGCGCGATATCAAAATCAAAATTATCAGCACGCAAAGGCGTGTAAACACCTGAAACAAAAAGCATGAGATCTAATCCGCCCCAGGTCGACATGATCCGTTGATAGGCGCTGGCAAGTTGTTCTTGGTCGGTAACATCTAGCGGAAGAACTAAGCTACATTCTTTCTCACCTGTTTGAGCAAGGGCATTTAGCCGCTCAGTACGACGGCTAGAAAGTGCAACTTTTGCGCCTGCTCTCATTAAGGCCTTTGAGCAGGCCTCGCCAATCCCACTGGATGCCCCAATGACCCAAACCCGTTGGTTTACAAAAGAATCAATTCCGTTTTGCTTCATGGTGTTAATACATCACCGGGGGCATGGGTGCGCCGATGTCTTAAGGTGTACTGAACCACATCAATATTCTTTTCGGAGAATCCAGCAGCGCAATACATCAGATAGAAATTCCAAAGACGAATAAAGGCTTCGTCAAAACCCAAGTGATAAATCGCTTCAATTTTTTGATTAAAGTTATCACGCCAGAGACATAAAGTTTTTGCGTAGTCGGCACCAAAAGCAAACTCTGCTTCTACTTCTAGGCCGGCACTAGCGGCTGCAGCCTTAAATTTGGCGGGGGAGGGAAGCATGCCTCCAGGAAAAACATACTGCTGGATAAAGTCAGTGCTGTGGCGATAGCGATCAAATAGATCTTCTGCGATCACGATAGTTTGAATACACGCTCTACCGCCCGCTTTGAGTCGATTTGCAATGGTTTGGAAATACTCGCCCCAATGGTTTTCACCAACTGCCTCAAACATTTCAACGGAGGCGATGCCATCAAACTGCTCTGTACAGTCACGATAGTCTTGGAGGCGAACCTCAAATTGATCTGCATTATGCACTTCTGCTTTGACTCTTTGAAGTCTGGACTCTGCAAAAGATTTTTGCTCGGTCGATAACGTAAGGCCAGTGATTCCGCTGCCATTTCTTAAGGCTTCTTCCATGAAGCCACCCCAACCACAACCTATTTCTAGAATTTTGTCGCCCGATTTAGCATTAATGGACTCAAGAATGCGCAAGATCTTAGCGCGCTGGGCATCCATCAGTGATTGTTTATCACCTTCTGAGAACCATGCGCTGGAATAGCTCATTGTAGGATCTAGCCAGAGCGTATAGAAGGCGTTTCCTAAGTCATAGTGCGCATGAATATTTTTACGGCTACCTGATTTTGAGTTATCTCTAAACCAATGCCTTAGGCGATAAGCTAAAGAGCCCAGCCAACTTCCATAAATTGCTTTTTCCAGAATAGTGCGATTACGAATGACGACTTCTAGAACAGCTTTGAGATCAGGCGTATTCCATTCGCCGCGAATATAGCTCTCAGCAAAGCCAATATCACCATGAGATAACACTTGCTTAAACACAGACCAGTCTAGCACCTGAATTTCTGCATGCAGTAGGTCAGCCTTATTGCCAAACTCCCTGGTCTCTTTATTGGGAAGGGTAATTACAAGATGCCCGCTACTTAATCGAGAGAGCAAGCCCAGTATTGCCTCTGAACTAGAAAGGTATTTCTGACGATTAGGCCCCCGCTTCCCTGGACGAGCGAAGATAAGGCGAGAGAGTAAGGATTGACCAGGGCGATTCATCGAGAAATTTCAAGTTCTGGCGGTTTAGGTTTTGAGTGAAAAGGGACGCCTTTAAACCATAATTTTAACGCTTGCCAATGGATTCGGCTAATAACACCCAAACTCATGAGAGGGTAGCGCAGAAAGGCAAGGTAGAGGGCGCGTTTACTTAAGGGTTGAGTAAAACCACTAATACTGGTATTGATCAGTGGAGAACCATCTTTATGAAGCTCAATACGGCAAACGATATTCCTTTTTGAGTTACTGTCTTGGGGAAATAAGAAGCGGAAGTGATATTCTCCGCTGACATCGCAGAAAGGAGATACGTGAAATACTTTCTTACTCACGAGGGTCTCGCCGGATTGGAGCGCTTTTCCAGAATCATGATGAAGTAGATAGCAGTGACGCTCACCAAAGGTGTTATTTACTTCAGCCAGAACGGCTTGTA
>JBIISV010000164.1:0-4086 GCA_044340835.1 Polynucleobacter sp. | reverse complement strand
CTCACCTGCAACAAGCGCAGTTGTGGCGGCCCCATTACCCTTATATGGGATATGAACAATATCAATACCTGCAGCTGACTTAAACTTTTCCCCGGCTAAATGTGATGCATTTGCTCTTCCACCGGATCCATAATTGATTTCACCGGGCTTAGCCTTTGCTAAGGCAACAAGCTCAGGGACCGTTTTTAATGATGTACTTGGGTTTACAACCAAAATTTGACCTGCAATACCCACCATCGAAATAGGTGCAAAATCCCTAAACCAGTCATAACTCAATTTATTGTATAAAAAAGGGCTGTTTAGAACGACGCCATTACTACAGATTAATAGCGTATATCCATCTGCAGTAGATTTAGCTGCGGCATCAAGCCCAATGGTGCCGTTTGCACCCGGTCTATTTTCGACAATGACGCTTTGACCCAATGCATCACCTAATCTTTGCGCAATGACGCGACTGATCAAATCGCTGGTTCCTCCAGCTGGAAATGGTGCAATGATTTTGAGTGGGCGATTAGGATAATTTTGAGCTTTTACCACTAGAGGTATAAAAAGTGCCGCCACTAGTACCGCTCTTAATAAGCCGGAAGTGAGTCTGTATCCCATGAAATTACCTCCAAATGGATATCTACTATTTATAGAAACTGATAATCAGAATACTAACAAAGATTACTCATTTACAACACTTTTTAAGCTGGTACTACGCTTAAGCCTCCAAAAGACCCCGCTAGCCTGATGATGAATCTCACTAAGAATTTATTGATTCAGTCATTTAACTCTAATGCAAGCTATATGGATTATTCAAAGTGACAAACATAGTGCACTGGAGACTCAGCGCGGATGATGAAATATCCGCCCTTTTCTACTTCCCAACTTTGTCCAGCTTTGAACTCTACTTCTGGAGCGCCGTTAATGCTGACAAGCGCATTGCCATCAACCACTTCCATGATTTCTTTTGTGCTGAGATCAAAACGTAAGGTGCTTGGTAATACAACACCAACAGACTTACGGGTGCCATTAGGCAGAGTCACCGTATGAGATACACATTTACCATCAAAAAATACATTGGCTTTTTTGCCTACTGAAACTTGATCAAATTGCATCTCTACTCTTTCTAATCTGGATTACTGGTTATGAGTTACTTAGCACGCCTGCGTCTTGCAGTTTCTGCAATCCGCATACGCAATGCATTGAGCTTGATAAAGCCGCCGGCATCCGCCTGGTTGTAGGCACCGCCATCATCATCAAAGGTTGCGATCGTTTGGTCAAACAAGGTGTTTACTGAATCACGTGAGATCACTGATACGGAACCTTTATACAGCTTCAAGCGCACGAGGCCATTCACCATCTGCTGAGTGTGGTCGATCAAGGTCTGCAAAGCGAGACGCTCTGGCGCCCACCATAGGCCGTTGTATATCAGACTTGCATAGCGTGGCATTAAGTCATCCTTAAGATGAGCTACTTCGCGATCTAAGGTAATACTCTCAATGCCGCGATGCGCCTTTAGCAAGATAGTGCCGCCCGGGGTTTCATAGCAGCCACGACTCTTCATACCAACGAAGCGGTTCTCAACTAAATCCAGGCGCCCAATACCATGCATGCCACCAATGCGATTGAGCTCAGCCAATAACTCATGTGGCTTATAAGTCTTACCGTTGATGGCAACTGGATCTCCAGCCTTAAATTCGATTTCAATGATCTCTGCGGCGTCTGGCGCCTTCTCGGGAGATACTGTCCAACGCCACATTGACTCTTCAGCCTCAGCATTGGGGTTCTCGAGATGACGGCCTTCATAACTAATGTGCAAGAGGTTGGCATCCATCGAATAAGGTGAGCCGCCTTGCTTGTGCTTCATCTCAACTGGAATCCCATGTTTTTCTGCATAGGCCATTAACTTCTCACGAGAAAGCAAATCCCACTCACGCCATGGCGCAATCACTTTGATTCCTGGCTCGAGTGCATAGTAGCCCAACTCAAAACGTACTTGATCATTTCCCTTACCAGTTGCACCGTGGGATACAGAATCTGCGCCAGTCTGCCGGGCGATATCAATTTGACGCTTAGCAATCAATGGACGTGCGATGGAAGTGCCCAGCAGGTACTCACCTTCGTAAATCGTATTCGCGCGGAACATTGGGAATACAAAATCGCGTACAAACTCCTCGCGCAAGTCATCGATAAAAATATTGTCTGGCTTGATGCCGAACTGGAGCGCTTTAGCGCGCGCTGGCTCTAGCTCTTCACCCTGACCCAAATCGGCAGTGAAAGTCACAATCTCGCATTGATAGGTATCTTGAAGCCATTTCAAGATCACACTAGTGTCAAGACCGCCTGAATAGGCTAAAACTACTTTTTTAATATCAGACATGATTTCTATTCAAAAAAATACATCAACAAATAACGAAGACAAATGACTTAAAAAAAATTAGCCCAAACGTCCACAGAGTAAATACTCCATCAAGGCCTTTTGAACATGCAAACGATTTTCGGCCTCCTCCCAAACAATACTTTGAGGGCCATCAATCACTTCCGCAGAGACTTCCTCGCCGCGATGTGCTGGCAAGCAGTGCATGAATAAAGCATCCGGTTTTGCCACAGACATCAACTCTTGATCCACCATCCAATCCTTAAAAGCAGTCATGCGAGAAGTATTTTCATCCTCATAGCCCATACTGGTCCAAACATCAGTAGTCACTAAATCGACATTCTTACAAGCATCCTTTGGATCGGCACAAACAGTCAAATGTTTTAAAGCCTGATCAGTCAGTCTTGCGTGATCTAGCTGATAGCCCGCTGGTGCAGAGAAGCGAATTTGAAAATCTAAACACTCCGCAGCCTGAATCCAAGTGTAGGCCATATTATTGGCGTCACCCACCCAGGCGACTGCTTTACCCTGGATCGGACCACGCGCCTCTACAAAGGTAAAGATATCGGCGAGTACTTGGCAGGGATGGTATTCATTAGTTAAACCATTGATCACCGGGACACGAGAATTCGCTGCAAAGCGCTCAATAATCTCTTGGCCAAAGGTGCGGATCATGATGATGTCAGTCATCCGTGAAATTACCTGCGCAGCATCCTCTACAGGCTCACCACGACCCAACTGTGTATCTCGGGTATTCAGGTAGACAGCGTGCCCACCAAGCTGGTGTATCCCTGCCTCAAAAGAGAGTCGGGTACGAGTCGAGTGCTTCTCAAAAATCATCGCCAAAGTGCGATCGTGTAGGGGGTGCCAAGTATCATAACTTTTGAACTTGGTCTTAAGCCAAGCAGAGCGTTTGAGTAAGTAGTCATACTCTTCGCGAGTCAGGTCGGCAAACTGCAAATAATGCCTGAGCTGGCCAGGCACTTGAGGCTTTGCCAAAGATGTCATTGAGTTTTCTACTAGAGTTTTAGCTTGCATTTTTAATGGGCATCGAGCTGCATGAAAATAGTTTCTAAAGCCATCTTAAGGCCTTCTTAGACTGTTAAGCTAGAAAGCGCATCAATACTTTTATTCCTAAGAAGGACTCCTACGCCAATTTGAACCACAATAGGAATTCGAACCGAATTCGCATTCCCAGTCCTAAAAACAAAAACCCGCTCTGATCAGGAGCGGGCTTAGACTCAGATTACTCTAGAGTCTGCCTAATACATTAACAGTCTTACGCTGCCATTGCCTTAATGGCTGCGGACAAACGTGACTTTTGACGTGATGCAGTATTTTTATGCGCAATCCTTTTATCAGCAATTTTATCGATTGTTGATTGAGTTGCTGCGAAAACTTTGGCTGCAGCTAACTTGTCGCCAGTTTCAATTGCTTTACGAACTGCCTTGATGGAAGTGCGAAGCTTTGAACGCAAACTCGAGTTGTGCTCATTCTGTTTTACTGCCTGCCGTGCGCGTTTACGCGCTTGTGCGGTATTGGCCATCTTTAAACCTTGCTATATAAAAATTACAAAATATGTTTAACTAAAATTCTATGTGGGTTCGCCAAATTTGTAAGCTGACTCACCAAAACCCAAGATTTTACATTAAAGGACTAAAAAAGCCCAGTTGCTTGATAAATAGGGGAAAATTAGCCCATGAATCTGCTTTCTGCTGCCGCCA
>JBIISV010000163.1:0-4187 GCA_044340835.1 Polynucleobacter sp. | reverse complement strand
CTGTTCATCATCGCTTAATGAATCCCCAGCTACCCCTCTCTAGATACATCCCAATTCACCGTTACTTAACTCAGAGCGGATATGTTCGATAAGATTCTGATTGCCAATCGCGGAGAAATCGCTCTTCGCATCCAACGTGCATGCCGCGAGTTGGGAATTAAAACGGTAGTGGTGTTCTCTACCGCGGATAAGGAAGCCAAGTATGTGAAGTTGGCAGACGAAGCTGTTTGTATTGGGCCAGCACCATCGCCACTTAGCTACCTCAATATGCCAGCGATTATTTCAGCAGCAGAAGTGACTGATGCTGAAGCGATTCATCCTGGTTATGGCTTTCTCTCTGAGAACGCTGACTTTGCTGAGCGTGTAGAAAAATCGGGTTTTGCCTTTATTGGCCCAACGGCAGCATCAATTCGCCTGATGGGCGATAAAGTTTCGGCCAAGCGGGCGATGATTAAAGCCGGCGTTCCTTGTGTGCCTGGATCTGAAGGTGCGTTACCCAACAATCCTAAAGAAGTGATTGCGACTGCAAAACGGGTTGGCTATCCAGTCATCATCAAAGCCGCCGGTGGTGGTGGTGGTCGCGGTATGCGTGTAGTCCATACGGAAGCTGCGCTGCTCAATGCAGTCAATATGACCAAAGAAGAAGCTGGGCGCGCCTTTGGTAATCCAGAAGTCTATATGGAGAAGTTCCTGGAGAAACCTCGCCATGTAGAGATTCAGATTCTGGCTGACACCCATGGCAATGCCATTTGGTTAGGTGAACGCGACTGCTCGATGCAACGTCGTCACCAAAAAGTCATTGAGGAAGCACCTGCTCCTGGTATTGACCGTCGCGCCATTGCCAAAATTGGCGAGCGTTGCGCTGAAGCCTGCAGAAAAATTGGCTACCGCGGTGCCGGTACCTTCGAATTTTTATATGAAGATGGTGAATTCTTCTTTATTGAGATGAACACGCGCGTTCAAGTCGAGCACCCCGTTACTGAAATGATTACTGGCGTTGACATCGTTCAAGAACAAATTCGTATTGCGGCTGGTCTAAAACTGAGCTATCGCCAAAAGGATATTGTTTTCCGCGGTCATGCGATTGAGTGCCGTATTAATGCGGAAGATCCTTTCAAGTTCACACCCAGTCCCGGCAAAATTGGTTCATTCCACATGCCTGGTGGCCCTGGAATACGTGTCGACTCACATGCATACAGCGGTTATGTAGTGCCGTCCAATTACGATTCGATGATCGGTAAGTTGATTTCTTATGGCAATACTCGCGAGCAAGCGATTCGTCGTATGCAAATCGCTCTCTCTGAAATGGTGATTGATGGTATTACCACCAACGTACCCCTCCATCGTGAACTCATGCTAGATCCCAACTTCATTGAAGGCGGAACTAGCATTCACTATCTGGAGCATCGCCTTGAAGAGCAAGCCGCCAGTCGCGGTAAACCTTAAGCCGCGCTTCGCTGATGTTCATTTGGAGTAATCATGTCCTATCGTGAACTCGTTTTCACGGTCCCAGCTGAGATCGCAGAGCCCTTGGGTGATGCCTTGCTCGAATTAGGCGCGCTCTCTGTCACTGTTGAGGATGCTGCTGCCGGCGGTTACGATGAGAACCCGCTCTATGGTGAGCCCGGTCTCTCACCAGAGGTTCAAGCTTGGGATCACTCCTCAGTAACAGCGCTATTTAATCCAGAGATGGATAATTCCGATACAGCAAATTTCATTCCTGAGCTACTCGCATCCCTTCAAGAAGCGGGATTTAATCTCCCAACACCACAAGGGAGGGTTGTTGAAGAGCAGGATTGGGTTCGCCTCACCCAAAGTCAATTTGCGCCGATTCAGATTGGTAAACGGATTTGGGTAGTCCCCTCTTGGCATGAAGCACCAAGTGACCCAAATGCCATTTGTTTGGCAGTAGATCCCGGTTTGGCATTTGGTACAGGCAGTCATCCAACCACCCACCTTTGCTTGCTCTGGCTTGAGCAAAACACCCAACTTGCAAGCCAAAGCCTGCTCGATTACGGCTGCGGATCTGGAATTTTGGCAATCGCAGCTGCAAAACTCGGATGTAAGCCCGTTGTTGGCACTGACATTGATCCACAAGCGATGGTAGCAGCACGTAGTAATGCGGAAATTAACAACACAGCCATTCGTTTTGTCCTGCCCAATGAAAATGCACCAGAGCTTGCAGCAGAAACTAAATATGACATCGTGATGGCCAATATTTTGGCCAACCCACTTCAAGTACTTGCCCCTGCATTGGTAAACAAAATTCGCCCGGGAGGAAAAATTGTTCTCTCAGGCGTACTTGCACGCCAGGCCGAAGAAGTCATAACTACCTATAGCCAATGGCTAAGCCTTTCTATTTGGAAAGAAAGTGAAGGCTGGGTCTGTTTGCATGGCACCCTTCCTGAAGACGGCAACAATGCACAAATAAACGCCCAAAGTGCAGTTAGTTCAGCGCGAGCTCAAAAAAAAAGCTTTAAATTCATTCTTCTGAGTCTTTTTTTCCTCTTGCTATTCATTTTTGGCGAGCATCTCTCCAGAAACTCTTTGCTTCCCGCACTAGCAACACGAGTAGATGGCAGCTCACCAGCGATTGCAAGCAGTGCTTTTTCCCTTTTACTCAATGTGGATGAAAAATTATGTCGCGCACTAGGGTGTGTTAATCGCCCTGTAAGCGATTTCTCTGCGTGGAAAATAACTGCAGTCACACTTTCGCTTGAAAACGCGCGAGAGGGCCTTAAAAACGCCTTAAATCAATCGCTCTTGCAAGTTGAAATACAAAATCGACTTGCACTCGCTGTTTTACTCCCTCATTTAGAAATTTCTCTTACGGATGCAGAGGAGTCGGAGATCAAAGCGATCCAATTTTCTCCGCAAGAGTGGTTGCCCACCACTTGGAAAGAATCACATCCGGACTTTTTAAGACAAGGTGCGCCCTCTGGTGAGATTTTTCGCTCAGAACTGCTCATTTCGCTGCCACAAAATGCTGCTGGCTATCGTGTCAGAATTTTTTACCCCTAATTCACAGATTACAGACGCAATGCAATCTTCAATTCAATCGATTTTTTACTAGAAAGTAATTATTTATGGCCAGCTTGATCTCGGGTTCTATCGCCTATGACACCATCATGAACTTTGAAGGCAAATTTGCGGATCAAATTCTGCCAGAGCAGATTCATATTCTGAATGTTGCCTTCCTCGTTCCCACCATGCGCCGTGAATTTGGTGGCTGCGCCGGCAATATTGCCTATAACCTCAGTCTACTTGGTGGTGACCCCATCATCATGGCAACCGTAGGTGGCGATGCCGCCCCTTATCTTGATCGCCTTCGGCAACTTCAGATTGATACAAGTCACATTCGCCAAATTGAACAAGCCTTTACTGCACAGGCCATGATCACAACCGATCAAGCTAACAATCAAATTACGGCTTTTCATCCAGGTGCAATGAATGAATCGCACCTCAATCAAGTATCTGTGGTTGTTACGGAGCGGAGTAAAAACAGTAAAGGTGCAGCAAAATTCGGCATAGTTGCTCCAGATGGGCGTCAAGGTATGTGGGAGCACTGTCATCAGCTAGCTAAAGCGGGCATTCCATTTGTATTTGATCCAGGCCAAGGTTTGCCGATGTTTAATGGCCCAGAGCTCTTAGAGTTGATCGACATCGCCAGCTATCTTGCAGTAAATGACTATGAAGGTGAAATGCTTTCACAAAGAACTGGTCTGAGCCTAACAAAAGTTGCTGAGAGGGTAAAAGCCTTGATCGTTACCAAGGGTGCCGAAGGTGCAGACATCTACTTTGAGGGTAAATGCATTGCAATTCCACCAGTGCCAGCAGCAAAAGTGGTTGATCCAACTGGTTGCGGTGACGCATTCCGCGGTGGCTTGTTATTTGGGCTAGAAAATGGGATGGACTGGGAAACAACTGGTCGACTTGCCAGCCTGATGGGTTCAATCAAAATCACCCACCAAGGACCACAAAATCACCAAATCACCAAAGATGAAATCGCTACTCAATTCAAATCTGCCTTTGGGTTTGCACTCTAAAGCTACTAAAAACTAGAAATATCAATAAAAAAGGGATCTCGTGAGAGATCCCTTTGAACTTCACATGCCTACAAGCAGAGCTTATGGGCGTGTGCCAGTTGGGAAGGGCCAAGCAGCAGCAGGATTCAACGTTGTTGAAGC
>JBIISV010000037.1:0-14366 GCA_044340835.1 Polynucleobacter sp. | reverse complement strand
ATTTGTGCTTTTGCTATTTATCGTCCCATCCTTTGCTTTGTTTGGGATTTCGAGTTACTCCGAGTTTATGGATAAAGAGACCGACATTGTTAAAGTCAATGGCAAGCCTATTACGGCGCAAGAGGTCGATATGGCTGCTAAGCGCCAGTCTGAGCGTGTTGGCGGTAATTTACAAATTACCCAGAGTCTCCCATTTAAGCAGGCAATCCTCAATGAGCTGCTTCAACAGAGAATCCTAGGATTTGCCGTTGGCGATTTACGTCTGCAGGTAGGCAAGCAAGAGCTTGTTAATAGCCTGCAAAATATCCCGCAGATTCGTGCTTTATATCGCCAAGACGGTACCTTTGATGATGTACGTTTTAAGCAGTTACTCGCCAGCAATGGAGTGAATGAAGAACAATTTTATGCAGGCCAAAGCTTTGACTTGAAAATTCAGCAGTTAGTTAATTCCGTTGCGCGCACTGAATTGGCTAATCCCAAACTAGCTGGAATCATCTCTTCCTTATATGAGACGGAAAGACAGGTTCAGACCCTTCAATTTACTGCCAAAGACTACCTTGGCAAAGTCAATCCTAGCCCAGAAGAATTGCAGGCGTTTTATGAGTCTAATGCCAAGCTGTTTGAGCGACCTGAATACATGGATGTTGAATACATTGTTCTTAGGGCGGATCCAAAAGAAGACAATAAAACTTTTAATGAGAAAGCAGATCAGTTTGCAAATATCACTTATGACCAGTCTGATAGTCTCAAGCCTGCTGCTGATAAATTGAAACTGAGCATTCAATCTCAAAAAGATGTCACACGCGGAGGAGCTCCTGGTGTCTCTAAGGATCACCCCCTTGCTAATCCCAAAGTGATTCAATCCCTCTATGGTGATGAGGCTTTAAAGAATAAGCGCAATATTGAAGCTGTTCAAATTTCACCAGGTGTTTTTGTGTCTGCGAGAGTAGTAACTTTGCATCCCGCACAAATTTTGCCTTATAAAGAGGTTGCTGCGGAAGTGAGGCGCCAGGTCAGTCAGCGAGCCGCTGAGAAGTTAGCAGTTAATGCTGCCAGCGAGAAATTGGCCGTGCTAGAAAAAGATCCTAAGAGCGCCGCTGGATTTAGCGGTGCGAGCTGGATTTCTCGTAACAAGCCTGGTAACTTAGTTGGCACATCTATGGATGAGGTGATGTCGGTTAGCGCTGATAAATTGCCTGCATTCGTATCAGTCTCTAATCCTGGGATTGGTACTACTATTTATCGAATTGACCAAGTACGTCAACCTTCGGCAGTAGATGCTAAGATTTATAAAGCACAAGCGCAACAGATTCAAGCTTTAGCAGCACAGTCAGAGTTTGCTGGATTTATGGGCTATTGGCGCAATAGCGCTGGTGTTAAGGTAATAAACCCACTTAAATCTGCAAGTTCTACTAGTGCAGGCAGTTAATTGCTAGGGTAATTTCTTAAGTAAGTTACCGTATGGGGCCATTGAGCCCCATACGTTTTTGAAGAGAATGCTTTGTGCATTCACATTAGGGTGTAATCGGTCAGCTTGGAATAATTCCGGTTTTGTTGCGACATCTTTCAGGAAAAATGGCAGCAACTCTATGTTTTCCTCTTGGGCTAGTTGAGGGTATAGCTTTTTAAATTGGGAGGTGTAGCTCTGACCGTAATTAGAGGGAATCTGTATTCCAAAGAGCAAAACCCGTGCCCCTGATTTTTTGCTCATTTGGATCATCTGACGCAAATTACTTTCAGTTTGGCTTACTGGAAGACCCCTCAAGGCATCATTTGCTCCTAACTCAATCATGACAATTCCTGGCTTCTTTTGGGTAAGAAGGGTTTGCAGTCTGGTGAGACCCCCTGAGCTGGTTTCACCGCTAATACTGGCATTAAATACTGCCCAAGGGCTTTTATCTTTCTCCAGCTGTCTTTCCAGAAGATTGACCCAGCCCGTACCACGAGGAATGCCATATTCAGCAGAGAGGCTATCGCCCAATACCAGGATTACTGGGTTTGTTTGTGCCCATGAGCAAAAACTCATTAAGAGGCAAAATAGACCTGTAATTAACTGATTGGTTTGTTTAAGGTGAATCTGCATTGTTGAATTCTAGAAAATTTCCAGTATGAATAAAGAGTCTAAATCTATTATTGCCAACCAGGTAGGTAAGTTGGTTAATACCTCTGATGGAGACCTTGCTATTTTGCACGACATTAACTTTGAGATCGGGCAGGGTGAGAGTATTGCAATTGTGGGTGCCTCAGGCTCTGGCAAAAGCACGCTATTAAGTTTATTAGCGGGTTTGGATCTTCCAAGTCATGGGCAAATAGAATTAATGGGTCAAAATCTCAATCTTTTGGATGAGGATGGGCGGGCCCGTTTACGCGGTAAATCCATTGGCTTTGTATTTCAATCTTTCCAATTGCTGCCCCATTTAACAGCGCTAGAGAACGTGATGTTGCCACTTGAGATAGCCGGAGGTAGCCAGAGTGAAGCTGGCTTGGTAGCCCAACAGTGGCTTGAGAAGGTTGGTTTAGGGCAGAGGGCAAATCATTTCCCCAAAACTCTCTCTGGGGGAGAGCAACAGCGGGTAGCCTTAGCGCGAGCCTTTATTAATCAGCCTAATATTCTTTTTGCAGATGAGCCCACTGGAAGCCTTGATGAAGCTAGCGGAAGCAGGGTGATTGAGCTCCTTTTTGAGCTAAATCGTGAGAATTCCTCGACCTTAGTATTGGTAACCCATGACCCAGCCTTAGCTGCCCGTTGTGGGCGCCAATTGAGTCTTCAGGGTGGGCGCTTAGTCTAACCAAAACCTTATAATCTGGGGATGTCATTATTCTGTTGCTTGCCCGGGGCAAATGCCCTTTCAGCCTTCCGCCAACAGCGACTTTTAGCTTCGCTTACCGCCCAAGGAATTCATTTAGAGTCTATTGAGGCTCAATACCTTCACTTTGTTTGGACGGAGTCTGATCTTAGTGTTAAAGACAGGGGGGTGCTTGAGAGTTTGCTGACTTATGGCCAACCTTTTACATCACGGACTAAGGCTGCGGATAAGAAATCTGCTATTTCAATCCCTCGTTTTGCTACAGTTTCCCCTTGGTCTAGTAAGGCTACAGACATTGCCCGCCAATGCGGTCTTAATGTATTTCGTATCGAGCGTGGCATCCAATACAGCTGGCATAGTAAAAAAACGCTCAACACCGAACAAGTTCAGCGTGTGTTGGGTGCTTTCCATGATCGAATGACTGAAACTGTTGTCAGTGAGATTAACGAAGCTAGCGCTTTGTATCAATCACTGCCTGATAAACCTTTTGTGCGAATTCCAGTACTCACCGAGGGTAGATCTGCGTTAGATAAAGCGAACCAAGATTTAGGCCTTGCACTCTCGGAAGACGAGGTGCTTTATCTGGTTGAGAATTTCATTCGTTTAGAGCGCAATCCTAGTGATGTTGAGTTAATTATGTTTGCTCAAGCTAATAGCGAGCATTGCCGTCATAAGATTTTTAATTCCAGTTGGACCATTGATGGTGATGATCAAGAAAAATCCTTATTTGCGATGATTCGCAATACGCATCAACTTCAGCCTGAAGGCACGATTGTTGCTTACTCCGATAATTCTGCAGTCATGGTGGGGTGTGAGTCTGAGACTTGGTCTCCAAAAGGTCAAGATCATCTCTATCAAAAAGATACTCGCCTAGTTCATACCCTCATGAAGGTGGAGACGCATAATCACCCAACGGCAATTGCGCCATTCCCTGGTGCATCGACTGGCGCAGGAGGCGAGATTCGTGATGAAGGTGCTACTGGAGTCGGCGGCCGTCCTAAAGCGGGTTTAACGGGTTTTTCTGTTTCCAACCTCAATCTTCCTGGCACTGATTTGCCATGGGAGGCTGAAAAATATGGCAAACCTGAGCGGATCGCTACTCCTTTGCAAATTATGATTGATGGTCCATTAGGTGGCGCCGCATTTAATAATGAATTCGGTCGGCCAATTCTTGGTGGATATTTTCGTGTATTTGAGCAGACTCTAGAAGGTGTACGTCGCGGTTATCACAAGCCAATCATGATTGCCGGAGGTATCGGAAGCATTGATTCTATTCACACCGCAAAAAAACAAATTAAAGCAGGTCATCTATTTATTCAATTGGGTGGTCCCGGCATGCGTATTGGCATGGGGGGTGCAACCGGAAGTTCTGTTACAACGGGCACCAATACTGCTGACCTAGACTTTGACTCTGTACAACGTGGTAATCCAGAAATGGAGCGACGCGCGCAAGAGGTAATCAATGCTTGCATCGGTATGGGCTCAAAAAACCCGATTGTTTCTATTCATGATGTTGGGGCTGGCGGTATATCTAATGCCTTCCCAGAGCTTGCTGATGGCGCTGGATTAGGTGCGCAATTTCAATTACGTAAAGTGCCGCTGGAAGAGAGTGGCATGAGCCCTGCGGAAATCTGGTGTAACGAATCACAAGAAAGATATGTACTTGCAATTGAGTCAAATGATTTAGATTTATTCAAATCACTTTGCGAGCGTGAGCGTTGCCCCTTTGCAGTCGTGGGAGAAGCAACTACCGAGCGTCAACTGCAGTTAACTGACAACAATGCAATTGTTGGTAGCGATGCCTCTAAGCCGATTGATATGCCCATGGAAGTCTTGCTAGGTAAGCCGCCACGTATGCACCGTGATGTGAAGCGTGTTGCTCAAGAGTTTGAAGAATTAAATGTGACCGATACAGATCTGGCTCAATGTATAGCCTGGGTATTGCAGCAGCCTACGGTTGCTAGCAAGTCATTTTTAATTACGATTGGTGATCGAACTGTTGGCGGTCTAAATGCGCGCGATCCATTCGTAGGTCCTTGGCAAGTGCCCGTTGCCGATTGCGCAGTTACTCTGATGGATTACCAAGGTTACCGCGGTGAAGTGATGACTATGGGTGAGCGAACGCCATTGGCAGTAGTTGACGCACCTGCTGCCGCCAAAATGGCTGTAGGTGAAGCTATCACTAATTTATTGGCTGCTGATATTTGTCGCTTGGAGGATGTCAAGCTCTCCGCGAATTGGATGGCTGCTTGCGGTACGGCTGGCGAAGACGCTAAACTTTATGACTCAGTCCAAGCGATTGGTATGGAGCTATGCCCAGCTCTTGGGATATCTATTCCGGTTGGCAAAGACTCCTTGTCAATGGCTACTGCATGGCAAGACGGCGCGCAAGACAAGAAGGTTATTTCACCAGTCTCTTTGATTATTTCAGCTTTTGCCCCAGTGCAAGATGTTCGTAAAACATCAACGCCTTTGCTCAAGCTCATAGATGAGTCTGGCGCCGCTCTAGAAACTGAATTAATTTTGATTGATTTGGGGCGTGGTAAGAACCGTATGGCCGGAAGTATCTTGGCTCAAGTGCTCAATCAGTCTGGTAAATCGACACCGAACGTTGATCATCCAGAAGATCTGAAATCATTGGCTAACGCTATGATTGAGTTGCGCAAGAAAGGTCAATTACTTGCTTATCACGACCGTTCAGACGGCGGCCTATTTGCCTGTATTGCTGAGATGGCTTTTGCATCCCATACTGGTATTTCTATCAATGTCGACATGATTGCTGTTGATATTGGTCAAGAGCCGGATTGGGGTGACGCGAAGAATTGGGCGCAGCAAGTTTCCGGTCGACGTCATGAGCAAACTCTGCGCGCATTATTTAACGAAGAGCTTGGCGCAGTCATTCAAATTCGCAAAGCTGATCGTGATGCCGTATTCGCAGTGCTTCGTAAGCTAGGCCTAAGTGCCAATAGCCATGTGATAGCAAAACCCAATTCCAATGGCCGTATCGAAGTTTGGCGTGATGCTGGGAAAATCTTTGCAGAGCCCCGTGAATTACTCCAGAAAATGTGGACTAATACTAGTCATCAGATTGCTCGCTTACGTGATAACCCAGATTGCGCTGATAGTGAGTTTGCGCTCCTTGATGATGTTGCTGACACAGGTATGTCACCCAAGCTTACATTTGATATTACGGATGATATTTCAGCGCCCTTCATTAATCAGAATGCGCGACCTAAAGTGGCTATTTTGCGTGAGCAGGGCGTCAACTCCCATGTTGAGATGGCCTACGCTATGAATTGGGCTGGTTTTGATAGTTATGACGTTCATATGTCGGATCTGTTATCTGGCAAATCGAAGTTAGGGGATTTCCGAGGTTTGGTAGCCTGTGGTGGCTTTAGCTATGGAGATGTATTGGGGGCGGGTGAAGGCTGGGCAAAAACTATCCTCTTTAATTCTGCGCTACGCGATCAGTTTTCTTCATTCTTTAGTAGACAAGATAGTTTTGCTCTTGGCGTCTGTAATGGCTGCCAAATGATGAGCAATCTAGCGGGAATTATTCCTGGGGCGCAAGCTTGGCCAAAATTTACTCGTAACCAGTCTGAGCAATATGAAGCTCGCTTAGTGATGGCTGAAGTGACGGCTTCACCTTCGATCTTTACCCAAGGCATGACTGGTAGTCAATTGCCTATTGCCATTGCACATGGGGAAGGCTTTGCCAATTTCAGTCAGCAGGGAAATTTA
Organism: Polynucleobacter sp.; assembly: GCA_044340835.1. Classification (GTDB taxonomy): domain Bacteria; phylum Pseudomonadota; class Gammaproteobacteria; order Burkholderiales; family Burkholderiaceae; genus Polynucleobacter. The sequence goes on along the minus strand of JBIISV010000037.1, from coordinate 7,818 downwards.
GAGGCTCTTCAGAAACAAGGTTTAGGAACGCTACGCTTTGTTGATCATAAGGGTAAAGAAACAGAAATCTACCCAATGAATCCGAATGGCTCACCAGGCGGTTTAACTGGTGTTACTACTCCTGATGGCCGTTTTACTGTCATGATGCCTCACCCAGAACGTGTTTTCAGATCGGTACAGATGAGTTGGGCTCCACATGAGTGGTTACAGACGCCTGATGGTGCTAGCCCTTGGATGCGTTTATTCCGCAATGCCAGAGTCTGGGCAAAGTAATTGATGCCAGATTCATCATTGGCTATGGAGCCGGTAACATTTTCAGAGAGTGGCGGTATTCGTTACCTGCACTTTGGGAGTGAATTAATTCAAGGAGCCATGCGTATTAGGGATCCAGGTGAGATCTATCTCGAATACAACCAACAGATGATGGCTTGGCTCCTCTTTTTAGAAACTAAGCCCGGTATGCGTGTTGCTCAACTTGGCTTGGGCACTGGTGCGTTAACTAAGTTCATACATCGTTATTGCCCTGCGGTAAAAACTACTGTTGTCGAACTCAATCCTGCTGTCATTGTTTCTGCACGAAGCATGTTCTTTACTCCCGATGATGATCGTAAATTAGAAACGTTACAAATTGATGCCAAGGCTTTTGTCAAAAGTACTCAATATCAAGAGTATTTCGATGCCGTCCAGGTTGATCTGTATGATGCTATTTGCGATGGACCTGCAGCAAGCTCATTAGAGTTTTATCAGGGCTGTTACGATCTACTCAAATCACCCGGGGTATTAACGGTCAATTTATTTTCACGCCATAAAAGTTTTGATATCAACGTTAGTAACATCTGTGAAGCTTTTGATAATCGGGTGCTGTTATTTCCAGAATCGCATGATTGCAATGTTGTAGCAATCGCTTTTAAGGGCCCAAAAATCAATGTAGAGTGGCAAGATGTTTCTCAGCGTGCTAAATTAATTTTAGATAAAACCGGGCTACCAACTCGTACTTGGGTCTTAGGGCTCCATCGCGAGAACGCCCATCAAGAGGGAAAACTCTGTATTTAGTGTAAGCGCATCCCATAAAAAATTACCCAAATATGCGGTGACAAGAAAAAAGGCGATCAGTAGATCGCCTTTTTTCTTTTGCCCAAAATATTGGGTTTATTGAAACTTAGATAGTTACGGTATCAGCAACATCACTAAAAGACTTTAGTTTGTCAAAGCTCATATAACGATAAACTTCATCAGCTTTAGTATTGAGCGCCTTAACTTGCTCCAGATATTCAGCTGGAGTTGGTAGGCGTCCGAGTAGTGCTGCCACGGATGCTAACTCTGCAGAGGCTAAAAAGACTCTGGTATCAATACCTAAACGGTTTGGAAAGTTACGTGTTGAGGTTGAGACCGCTGTTGATCCTTTACGGATTTGCGCTTGGTTACCCATACATAGCGAACATCCTGGGCTTTCCATACGAGCACCTGCAGCGCCTAGCATTCCGTAATATCCCTCTTCCATCAGTACCATAGCGTCCATCTTGGTTGGAGGGGCTACCCACAGGCGTGTAGGCATATCCTTTTTACCCTGAAGAACTTGACCTGCTGCGCGGAAGTGCCCGATATTGGTCATGCATGAACCGATAAACACTTCATCAATCTTCTCACCGGCAACTTCAGACAAGAACTTCACATCATCTGGATCATTAGGGCAAGCCAAGATAGGTTCTTTGATTTCAGTGATATCAATTTCAATGATCTCAGCATAGTCAGCGTTGGCATCCGCTTTTAATAAATCTGGTTTAGCAATCCATGACTCCATCGCCTTAATACGACGCGCCAGCGTACGCTTATCTTCATAACCATTCGCAATCATCCATTTCATGAGGGTGATATTGGAACGCATGTACTCAATAATAGGTTCTTTATTTAAGTGAACGGTACATCCGCCGGCAGAGCGCTCTGCAGATGCATCAGAAAGTTCAAATGCTTGTTCAACCTTTAGGTCTGGTAGACCTTCGATTTCAAGGATGCGTCCAGAGAATATATTTTTCTTACCTTGTTTTTCTACAGTCAATAAGCCTTTTTTAATCGCATATAAAGGAATAGCATTCACCAAGTCTCGCAAAGTGACGCCAGGTTGCATCTTCCCTTTGAAGCGAACCAATACAGATTCCGGCATATCCAAAGGCATCACGCCAGTAGCCGCAGCAAATGCAACTAAGCCAGAGCCAGCGGGGAAGGAGATGCCGATCGGAAAGCGAGTATGACTATCGCCACCAGTACCACAGGTATCAGGCAAAAGTAAGCGGTTTAGCCAACTATGAATGATGCCATCACCTGGATGCAGTGAAACGCCACCACGATTAGTCATGAATGGGGGCAATTCATGCTGAGTGAGAATATCAACAGGCTTCGGATAAGCTGAGGTATGACAGAATGATTGCATCACTAGGTCCGAAGAGAATCCGAGGCAGGCTAAGTCCTTTAATTCATCTCGAGTCATCGGGCCGGTAGTATCTTGTGACCCTACGGTTGTCATGTGAGGCTCGCAATAGGTGCCCGGACGAACGCCTTGTCCCTCTGGCAGGCCACAAGCACGGCCAACAATTTTTTGCGCCAAGCTAAAGCCTTTTTTGTTGTCCGCAGGACTGACTGGCACACGGAACTCAGTTGATGCTGGTAAGCCTAGTGCTGCGCGCGCTTTAGTTGTGAGACCGCGACCAACGATGAGCGGAATTCGACCTCCAGCACGTACCTCATCCAATATGACGGGCGACTTTAGTGTGAATACAGCAATTTCTTTACCGCTTTTAAATACCTTGCCTTCGTATGGACGTAATTCAATTTCATCACCCATATTCATTTGCGATACATCTAATTCAATTGGTAAGGCACCAGAATCTTCCATAGTGTTAAAGAAAATTGGAGCGATATTAGTTCCAAGACAAACGCCGCCAAATCGCTTGTTTGGCACGAAGGGGATATCTTGGCCCGTCCACCATAAAACCGAATTAGTTGCGGATTTACGTGATGAGCCCGTTCCAACGACATCACCAACGTATGCAATTAAATTTCCTTTTTTCTGCAATGCCTCAATTTGCTTCATTGGGCCACGAACCCCGACATCATCTGGTTCAATCCCGGGACGTGGATTTTTCAACATCATGGTTGCATGAAGCGGAATATCAGGGCGACTCCAAGCATCAGGGGCAGGAGAAAGATCATCGGTATTGGTTTCACCAGTTACTTTAAAGACGGTGAGTTTCATGCTTTCTGGGACAGCGGGACGAGTAGTAAACCACTCAGCATCAGCCCAACTTTGCATTACTGCTTTGGCGTTTGTACTGCCCTTGGTAGCAAGTTCTTGCACATCATTGAAATAGTCAAACATCAAGAGTGTTTTCTTGAGTGCTTCTGCCGCTGCTGACCCACATTCGGCATCTTGCAATAACTCAACAAGGGGTTTAATGTTGTACCCGCCCAACATGGTGCCTAACAGTTCAGTCGCCTTAATTCGTGAAATCAATGGAGATTTCTCACTACCTTTAGCTAGCGCATCTAAAAATTCTGCTTTTACCTTTGCAGCTTCATCAACGCCAGCAGGCACACGGTGAGTTATCAGTTCAAGTAGCTCCGATTCCTTACCTTTAGGCGGATTTTTGAGAAGACCAACCAGTTCGGCTGTCTGATCCTTGGTTAAAGGGAGGGCTGGAATTCCAAGAGTTGCGCGTTCGGCAGCTTGGACATTGTAGGCTTCTAGCATCGTGTTTCCTATTGGGTAAAAGTTATCAACAGTAAGGCTCTAGAGGGTTTACACCCTTTCCGGGCTATTGTAATTCTTAATTCATGTCTTATATAAGACTTAGTTAATAAATTTACATTAAAAATCCCTCAAAATAGCTCTTTTAGCCCTTTATTGTGAGGTTTTGTAATCAATAACCTAAAGAAACTATTAAAAGTGGGTCAATATTATTGGTAGCACGGGATATTAAATTAGAGGAAATCCCAGCAAAATTGCAAAAAGGTAGGTCATTTAAGAGATCGAAATTTGCTTAATTGTCTCCAAGCCCTCAAAGCTATCGATAGCGCCAAGAAAGTTTCCTGACCGCAGTCCTGTCGTTATAATTACTTTTTCCAACAGAGCTTAAGCGATGACCAAATACGTTTTTGTCACTGGTGGCGTGGTTTCTTCTTTAGGGAAAGGAATTGCAGCTGCCTCGCTTGCCGCGATTCTTGAATCCCGCGGCCTGAAAGTCACCCTCCTAAAATTAGATCCCTACATCAACGTCGACCCAGGTACGATGAGTCCGCTCCAGCATGGAGAGGTCTTCGTTACAGAGGATGGGGCCGAGACTGATCTGGATCTTGGTCACTATGAGCGCTTCGTGTCTGCAAAAATGCGGAAGAGTAATAATTTCACGACTGGCCAAATCTATGAGTCCGTGATTAGCAAAGAGCGTCGCGGTGAGTATCTTGGTAAAACCGTTCAGGTTATCCCCCACATCACGAATGAGATTCAGGCATTTGTAGAACGCGGGGCAAAGGCTAGCCATGATGGCAAGGCAGATATTGCTATTTGTGAAATTGGTGGAACAGTAGGGGATATTGAATCTCTACCCTTCCTTGAGGCTGCTCGCCAAATGAGTATCCGCTTGCCTAAGCATAGTTGCGCCTTTGTGCATCTCACTTTAGTTCCTTATATTGCAAGCGCTGGTGAGTTAAAAACCAAGCCAACTCAGCATTCAGTGCAAAAATTACGTGAGATCGGCATTATGCCCACAGTGCTTTTGTGTCGAGCTGATCGTCCCATTCCAGAGGATGAGCGCGCTAAGATTTCCCTCTTCTCAAACGTTAGAGAAGAAGCGGTCATTTCGGTTTGGGATGTGGATACTATTTATAAAATTCCAGAAATGCTTCAAGCGCAAGGTATGGATGATTTAATTTGTCACGAACTCGATATTCAAGCAAAGCCTGCAGATCTATCTGTTTGGGCAAACTTAGTTTACGAGCTGGCAAATCCTCAACATGAAGTTACTATTGGCATGGTGGGTAAGTATGTTGAACTTACTGAATCCTACAAATCATTAATTGAGGCCTTGCGTCATGCTGGTATTCATAATCACACCAGAGTCAACATCAACTATATAGATTCTGAAGTGATTGAAAGAGATGGTGTTGATTGCCTTAAGGCTTTAGATGCGATTTTGGTTCCTGGCGGCTTCGGTAAACGCGGCACCGAAGGCAAGATTGCTGCCATTCGCTTTGCCCGTGAAAACAATGTGCCGTATCTTGGTATTTGTTTGGGTATGCAATTGGCAGTAATTGAATTTGCTCGGCATGTTGCCAACATTGCTCAGGCAAATAGTACGGAATTTGATCCAGATACCGAGAGCCCGGTTGTTGCACTAATCACAGAGTGGCTTGATCGTGAAGGACGGGTAGAAAAGCGCACCAATGATTCTGATCTTGGCGGCACTATGCGTCTAGGTTCGCAGCGCTGCCCAGTAAAAGTAGGTACTTTGGCTTATAAAATTTATGGCGCTGAAGTAAATGAGCGTCATCGTCATCGCTATGAAGTAAATAATATTTATGTGCCTCGTCTTGAGAAGTCTGGTTTAGTTATCTCAGCTAGAACGCCTAATGAGTCATTGCCTGAAATGATGGAGCTACCAAGTGCAATGCATCCTTGGTTCTTTGGTGTGCAGTTCCACCCGGAATTTACCTCAACCCCGCGTGATGGGCATCCACTTTTTTCAGCGTTTATTAAGGCATCATTAATTCATCAAGTCGCCAATCAAAAGCAGGCGGCCTAGGAGAAATGAATGAGTGCATTTAAATTATGTGGTTTTGATGTTGGCTTAGATTATCGCTTCTTTTTGATTGCAGGTCCTTGCGTTATTGAATCAGAGCAATCCGCTTTAGATATCGCTGGTGAGCTTAAAGAAATTACCGGGGTGCTTGGCATTCCATTTATCTATAAATCCTCCTTTGATAAAGCCAATCGTTCATCAGGAACTTCTTTCAGGGGATTGGGTATTGATAAAGGGCTAGAAATTCTTGCACGCGTAAAGCGTGAGATTGGGGTGCCGGTATTGACTGATATCCACGATATCAGCGAAATCGAGCCGGTATCCAAGGTGGTAGATGTTCTTCAGACCCCAGCTTTTTTATGTAGACAGACAGATTTTATTAGGGCTTGCGCTCAAAGTGGTAGGCCAGTAAATTTTAAGAAAGGGCAGTTCCTATCCCCTCATGAAATGCTGAACGTAATCGAAAAAGCTCGTACAGCAGCGGCTGAAGTCAAGCTGCCAGATCAATTTATGGTTTGTGAGCGTGGGGCGTCATTTGGTTACAACAATTTAGTTTCGGATATGCGCAGCCTAGCAATTTTGCGTGAAGCTAAAGCGCCAGTTGTTTTTGATGCAACCCATTCAGTGCAATTACCGGGTGGTCAAGGAAATTCCAGTGGCGGGCAGCGTGAATTTGTTCCCGTGTTGGCCCGAGCTGCTGTTGCAGTAGGTATTAGCGGTTTATTTATGGAAACTCATCCAGATCCTGCTAAAGCACTTTCCGATGGGCCCAACGCTGTCCCACTCAATCGCATGAGAGAGCTACTGGAGTCTTTAGTTGCAATTGACTCTGTTGTTAAGAAGCCTGGATCATTTTTAGAAGATAGCTTCAAGTAATAACTCAAATTTATTTTATTTAGGAGAAGGTGCATGAGCGCCATTGTTGACATCATCGGTAGAGAAGTTTTAGATTCACGCGGCAATCCCACAGTTGAGTGCGATGTCTTATTGGAATCTGGCGTTATGGGTCGCGCTGCAGTGCCTTCAGGCGCTTCCACTGGTTCACGTGAAGCCATAGAGCTCCGTGATGGTGATAAAGCGCGTTACTTGGGTAAAGGGGTGCTTAAAGCTGTTCAAAATATCAATATTGAAATTGCCGAATCTATACTCGGTCTGGATGCAAGTGAGCAAGCCTTTCTTGATCACACTTTGATTGAATTAGATGGCACGCATAACAAAGCACGTTTAGGCGCCAATGCCACATTGGCTGTTTCTATGGCCGTTGCACGTGCCGCAGCCGAAGAGGCGGGCTTGCCTTTATATCGTTATTTTGGCGGCTCGGGTGGCATGCAGTTACCAGTTCCGATGATGAATATCGTGAACGGTGGTGCACACGCAAATAACAGTTTGGATATTCAGGAGTTTATGGTGATGCCGGTTGGCGCACAAAGTTTCCGGGAAGCCTTACGTTGTGGTGCTGAAATCTTCCATGAGCTTAAGAAAATTTTGGGTGCTCAAGGTATGCCAACGACAGTTGGCGATGAGGGGGGATTCGCCCCAAACTTTAAGAGCAATCAAGAGTGTTTACAAACCATTATGAAGGCTATAGATGGTGCTGGTTATCGGGCGGGTGAAGATGTTTTATTGGCCTTAGATTGTGCTGCTAGTGAGTTTTATAAAGATGGCAAATATCATTTGTCTGGCGAAGGTTTACAACTTAGCTCTAGCGAATTTTCAGACTATCTGGGTAATTTAGCCGATCAATTCCCAATCGTCTCGATTGAAGATGGCATGCATGAGAGTGACTGGGATGGCTGGGCTGACATTACTCAAAAATTGGGCAAGAAAATCCAACTAGTCGGCGATGATCTTTTTGTAACCAACACCCGCATTCTTAAAGAGGGTATCGAGAAGGGTATTGCCAACTCCATACTGATTAAGATTAATCAGATCGGCACCCTGACTGAAACCTTTGCAGCAATCGAAATGGCTAAACGTGCTAATTACACTGCTGTGATTTCTCATCGCTCCGGTGAAACAGAGGACA
>JBIISV010000162.1:0-4232 GCA_044340835.1 Polynucleobacter sp. | reverse complement strand
GTGGTGGCCATGGCGAAGTTGTCGTTGCAATTGAAGACGTCAACTTTTCCTACGCCCCTGGCGAGCGCCAAATTCTATCGGGGCTCAATATGGAGTTCCGCCGTGGTCAAGTAGTTGCGGTGATGGGGGGCTCTGGTTGTGGCAAGACCACGATTCTGAGGCTCATCGGCGGTCAGTTCACAGCACAGTCAGGCCGAGTTTTGTTTGAGGGCCACGATATTGGCAACATGAATGGCAGCGAATTAATGGCTGCTCGTCGTCGTATGGGCATGCTCTTTCAGTTTGGCGCACTCTTTACGGATCTTAGTGTGTTTGAAAATGTCGCATTCCCGTTGCGTGAGCACACCAATTTAAGTGAAGAGTTATTGCGTTCGCTTGTTCTGATGAAGCTCAATGCAGTGGGCTTGCGTGGTGCACGCGATTTAATGCCGGCGCAAATTTCTGGGGGTATGGCACGTCGGGTTGCACTAGCAAGAGCAATTGCACTCGATCCACCGTTGATTATGTATGACGAGCCCTTTGCAGGTCTTGATCCGATTTCTTTGGGCATTACAGCGCGACTGATACGGGATTTAAATCAGGCCTTGGGTGCAACCAGTTTATTAGTGACACACGATGTAGAAGAAACTTTTGAAATTGCAGACTATGTGTATTTCATTGCCAATGGTCGTATTGGTGCGCAAGGCACACCCGCAGAATTGAGTCGCTCTTCTGATCCTTTTGTACGTCAGTTCTTAGATGCATCGCCTGATGGACCGGTACCGTTTCACTACCCAGGACAAAGCCTGACAGAAGATTTTGGGGTGAGTGTGAAATGAACATACTTCATCAGCTGATGGATCTTTTTGGGGATCTTGGATTTTTTGTTCGCCGTAACTTGACTAGTCTTGGGCTTGCTGCGCGGATGTTTGCGGCAGTCATTTGGCGCTCAGGTTTTTTATTAAAAAGACCCCGTTTGGTTTCTGATCAAATTCTCTTTGTCGGCAATCACTCCTTTGTGATTATTGCGGTATCTGGCTTATTTGTTGGCTTTGTTTTGGGTTTACAGGGTTATTACACCTTGAATCGTTATGGTTCAGAGCAGGCACTGGGTTTATTAGTTGCCCTATCACTGACACGTGAGCTAGGTCCCGTCATTACAGCCCTGTTATTTGCCGGCCGTGCCGGCACATCATTGACCGCAGAGATTGGCTTAATGAAGGCTGGCGAGCAATTGAGTGCAATGGAGATGATGGCGGTAGATCCCTTAAGTCGCGTGATTGCTCCGCGTCTTTGGGCAGGGATTATTGCGATGCCTATTTTGGCAACTATTTTTACTGCAGTAGGTGTAATGGGCGGTTACTTCGTTGGTGTGCCATTAATTGGCGTGGATTCAGGTGCGTTTTGGTCACAGATGCAAGGTGGGGTAGACCTCTTTTCTGATATCGGCAACGGCTTGATTAAAAGCCTGGTATTTGGTGTGGCAGTGACTTTTATAGCGCTGTATCAGGGTTATGAGGCAAAGCCGACTCCTGAAGGTGTATCACAAGCAACTACCCGTACTGTGGTGATTTCGTCATTATCGGTTTTGGCATTGGATTTCTTGCTAACCGCGATGATGTTCTCAAATTAGAAAGAATAAACTGGAACTCTTATGAGAAAAAGTGCAATTGATATTTGGGTTGGAATCTTTGTGGCCATTGGTTTACTGGCTGCCTTGTTTCTTGCATTGAAGGTTGGCAATATGAATGCCGTTTCCTTCGCACCAACTTATAAAATTTCTGCTCGCTTTGATAATATCGGCGGCTTAAAGCCGCGCGCACCCGTCAAAAGTGCGGGCGTAGTCGTTGGACGTATTGCGAATATTTCTTTTGATGACAAGACTTATCAGGCAACCGTCACCATGACCATTGAAGATGCCTATAAGTTTCCTAAAGATTCGTCGGCAAAGATTTTGACTTCGGGCTTATTGGGCGAGCAATACATTGGCCTTGAAGCTGGTGGTTCAGATCTGATGTTAGCTGTAGGGGATAAGATTACACAGACCCAGTCTGCAGTGGTTCTAGAGAACCTGATTAGCCAGTTCTTGTACAACAAGGCCGCTGATAGCGGTCAAGACAAGGGCACAGCAAAATAATGACCGTATTAGCAAACCTGAAGCGCCTAGTATTGCTGGGTTTACTTGGTGTCATGGTGGGCTGTGCCTCTATTCCTGCTGGAGTTGAGCGTTCTCCACATGATCCGTGGGAGTCATTTAACCGCTCCGTCTTTGAATTTAATGAAGGTTTAGATGCCTACGTGCTTAAGCCAGTTGTTACTGGGTATCGCTTTGTTTTGCCGGAATTTGTGCGTGATGGCATTTATAACTTCTTTAGTAACTACAGTGATATCTATACGGCATTACAGAATTTGTTGCAGGGTAAGCCGGGCAATGCATTTAGCGACTTGATGCGGGTTGTGGTGAATACTACTTTTGGTTTGGGCGGCTTAATTGATATGGCAACACCTGGTGGATTGCCAAAGCACAAGGAAGACTGGGGTCAAACTTTTGGTGTTTGGGGTATTCCTTCCGGTCCTTATGTGGTTTTGCCATTCTTTGGTCCGAGCAACGTACGCGATACCTTCGGTACAGCGGCTGATTTGGAGTCCGATTATCTCTTTAGGTTGTTACCAGACGTCGCCTTAAGAAATAGTCTGACAGGCTTGCGGGTAGTGAATGCCCGTAATACCTATTATGAGGCCGGTGATTTATTGGATGGCGCAGCGCTTGATAAATACAGCTTTGTGCGGGATGCCTATATTCAGAGACGGCAATATCAAATCAATGAAGGCCGTGAGGACGAGGAGGTATTAATGCCTCCATATCAGAATCCTTACGAATAAAGACACCTCAACCGGTCTCGATTTCCTTAAAGGGCTAAAATGACCCTCAATGACTAGCACCGATCGAGGACACATGAAAAGCCATCAAACGATTCAAAAATACTATTTAGCTCTGCTTTCAAGCCTATTTTTATTTGTTGGAAGCGCTTACGCTCAAGCAGTTGATCAGTTGACACCAGATGGCCTAATTAAGACGGTAGTCTCTGATGTAATGGCGGCCGTCAAGTCTGATCCAGAGATTCAGAAGGGCAATATTCCGCGCATCGTCGATTTAGTGGAAAAGAAAATTGTTCCCTATACCGATATGCGCCGAACTACTGAAATGGCAATGGGCCCTAATTGGAAAAAAGCAACTTCCGAGCAACAAGCTCAATTAGTTGGTGAGTTTAAAAGCTTACTTATCCGAACTTATTCTGGTGCCTTAAGTCAGTTGCGTGACCAAACTGTGCAATTTAAACCTTTGCGCGCTGCACCAGATGACAAAGAGGTTGTAGTGAGAACGGTCGTCATTGGCCGCGGCGATCCTGTGCCACTCGACTATCGACTCGAGAAAACAGCCAACGGTTGGAGAGTCTATGATATGAATATCATGGGCGTATGGCTGGTTGAAGCATATCGCAATCAGTTTGCGAATCAAATTGGCCAAAATGGTGTTGAGGGCCTGATCAAGTTTTTACAGGACCGAAATAAGCAGCTTGCTGCTGCAAAGCCGGCCAATTAAATACCAAATATAAATTCAGTAAAGAAAAATATCAGATGCCATTTTTATTGCCTGTCTCGGTAACCCAGGAAAATGTCGTGCAATTAGAAAAGGAAGGGCTTCTCAATCTAACCTCCTTAAGAGTGATAGATTGCATCAATCTCAAAGATTTTGACTCTACGGTATTAACCGTATTACTGGCATGGCAGAAAAAGTTACAGGTGGATGGTCAGCAAATTTCTATGCAGAATGTTCCTGAAAAATTAACGGTATTAGCTGGTGTTTATGGTGTTGCTGAGTTGCTAGGTTTGGCATAGCATGCACGCTGCAATATCGATTAAAAATATATCTAAAAATTATGGAGTGCTACAAGCTCTAGACGACGTTAGCTTATCAATTGAGCAAGGAGAGTTCTTTGGCTTGCTTGGTCCTAATGGCGCAGGTAAAACAACGCTGATCTCCATCCTAGCTGGCTTGGTTACTACTGATAGTGGTCATGCAGCTATCATGGGTGCTGATGTGCAAAATCAATTTCGTGAGGCGCGCAGGATGTTGGGAGTAGTGCCGCAAGAGTTGGTATTTGATCCCTTCTTTACGGTTAGAGAGACCTTGCAATTTCAGTCTGGATATTTTGGGATTCGTAATAATAATTCTTGGATTGATGAAATTA
>JBIISV010000161.1:0-4242 GCA_044340835.1 Polynucleobacter sp. | reverse complement strand
CTCTGTTGGATAATTCCGATATGGCTCTATTAACCGTCCTTTGTTATCCAGACCCCCGCCTTCATAAGGTTGCTAAACCGGTAGCGCAGGTGGATGCGCGCATCAAAAAAATTGTCGCCGATATGGCTGACACAATGTACGATGCACCAGGCGTTGGCTTGGCTGCAACCCAAGTAGATATTCATGAGCGGATTGTGGTGATTGACGTATCGGAAGACCAAAATGAGTTGATGGTATTTATCAACCCAGAGCTGGTTTGGGCAAGCCCAGAAAAAAAAGCATGGCGCGAGGGATGCCTCTCTGTGCCAGAGTATTACGATGAGGTAGATCGCCCGGCAAGCATTCGAGTAAAAGCGCTTGACATCAACGGCAAAGAATTCGAGTTGGAGGCAGATGGCTTGCTGTCTGTCTGCTTACAACACGAGATGGATCACTTACAAGGTAAAGTATTTGTTGAATACCTTTCCATATTGAAACGCAACCGCATCTCTCTCAAAATGAAGAAGCGCGCCAAAGAATTAATGGGTGAGCGCTAAGCGCCCATGAAAATTGTTTTCGCAGGCACTCCGGAGTTCGCCGCAGTTGCAATGCGAGCAATTGATCGGGCTGGTCATGAAATTGTTTTAGCTTTAACGCAACCAGATCGTCGCGCAGGTCGCGGCATGCATCTTCAAGCGAGCCCTGTAAAAGTCTTTGCACATGAGCGGCATATTCCAGTTTTACAACCAGAAACTTTGAAGCAGAGCCATGTAGATTTACAGAAGCGAGCTGCTGCACAAGAGGCCTATCACTATTTATCAGACATTGATTTTGATGTCATGGTGGTTGTCGCCTATGGATTAATTCTTCCCCAAGAGATCTTAGATCTGGCTTCTCAAAATGGTCGATATGGCTGCTTTAATATTCATGCCTCCTTGCTGCCAAGGTGGCGAGGTGCCGCACCGATACAGCGGGCTATCCAGAATGGCGATACCAATACAGGCGTGAGCATCATGCAGATGGATGCAGGCCTAGACACCGGTGACACCGTTTTGGTAAGCGATCTCAAAATTACAGCGCAAGAAACGAGTGTATCCCTCCATGACCGTTTGGCAGTCTTAGGCGCTGAGCTGATGGTTAGGGTGCTCAATACTCTAGATCAGGGCGAGGTGATTAAGGGAATGCCACAGCCTAATATTGGCGTGAGCTATGCGGAAAAAATATTGAAGAATGAGGCAGAGATTGATTGGCAGTTAAGTGCCGTAAAAATTGATCAACACATTCGCGCTTTTAATCCATTTCCTGGCTCTACCAGCAGCCTCAATGGCGAATCACTGAAGTTTTGGAATTCTTGCTTGCCCAGCAAGAGGCAGATAGATCAGGCCCAAATCCCTGGACAGGTTTTGGGATTTAGCGAAGATGGTGTGTATGTACAGTGTGGCGATGGTGTGATCGAAATTTTAGAAATGCAAAAGCCCGGCGGAAAAAAAACTAGTGCCGGCGCTTGCATGAAGACTTATCGCGCGCAAGAAAAAATAATGCAGTTTAAGAAAGATTAATTTGACCGACCAAAAAGCATCGCACAGCCTTCCCTTATCAGAGGCTATTACGATTTCTGCACAAGCAATTGGCGAAGTCATGGCTGGTAGATCACTCACAGAGGTGTTGGACCAACTAGATGCACATGAGCGCCCTATTGTTCAGAGCCTCACTTTCGACGCTCTACGTAAATGGGTAAGGTCTCACGAATACATTAAGGAGTTAATCCCGAAGGCGCCTCCACTGGAGGTAGAGTACCTATTAAGTGTCTCAATTGCCTTGTTTCTGCAACATGGCACAGAAAACAAAGGCTATGCAGCGCATACGATTGTTGATCAGGCTGTCAAGGCCTGTAGCGAGTATGAGCCAACGATGTATGCCAAAGGCTTGGTGAATGCTGTTCTGCGCAAGGTAAGTCTTGCAATCCAGGCGGAGCATGAAAAACCTTATCCACCAGACCCTATCCCCATGTTTTTTCCACCCTGGTGGCGAGCTAGCCTTAAGCGTAACTATCCTAAGGTTTGGCAGGCAATGCTGATTCAGCAGGCACAACGTGCCCCCCTGATTTTGCGAGTCAATGTTAAACAGCATAGCCGCCAGGAATACCAAGTCTTGCTTGAACAAGCAGGAATTGCAGCTAAACCCATCAATAGTATTGTGGGCGTCACATTGAATTCCGCTTTACTGTTGCGTGAGCCTGTGCCGGTATCAGATTTGCCAGGTTTTTATAGTGGGGCAGTTTCTGTTCAAGATGCTGGAGCACAAATGGCAGCAGTATTGCTTGATCCAAAGCCGGGAGAGCGGATCTTAGATGCTTGCGCTGCGCCCGGCGGAAAAACTGCGCACCTATTAGAGCTGGCGCAATGCGAGATGATTGCCCTAGAGTTAGATGGTGAACGACTCGGAAAAATTGGCGGCAATTTAGATCGCTTACGCCTTCAGTCCGATCTCGTCCAAGTGGTTCGCGGTGATGCTTCAAAGGCAGCTTGGTGGGATGGCAAGTTATTTGACAAAATCTTGCTGGATGCACCTTGTTCTGCCTCTGGTATTGTTTCAAGACACCCTGATATTCCTTTCTTGCGTCGGGAAGCAGACATTAAAGCGCTACAGATAAGACAGCGTGCTATTTTGGAGCAATCCTGGAGAATGCTTAAGCCCGCGGGCGTGCTTTTGTATGTCACCTGCTCTGTATTTCCTGAGGAGGGCGAAGATCAGGCGGTTTGGTTTGCCGCAGAGCATACTGATGCATTACGATTAAGCGCCCCCGGACAAATTTTGCCAGCCGAGTTAAATGATGGTTTTTACTATGCTTTGTTTAAGAAAAATGGGCCATGAGCCAAGGCATTAAAAAATGCATTTTCTGTGCTTTGATGGTGCTAGGCCTTTTTTCGGCATCAGTAGGCGCAGAGGGAATCAAGATTAAATCTGCAGAGTTAGAGCGGGTTGATGGCGACTGGCTATTAAATGCGACTTATCAGATTGAGTTAACGCCAGGCCTGGAGGATGCGGTCCAAAAAGGGGTTGTCTTATATTTTCAGACTGAGTTCGATTTGACCCGTTCGCGTTGGTATTGGTTTGATGAAAAGCCTGCCCTTGCTTTTAGACAAACACGTTTGTCTTATCAACCAATGACTCAGCAATATCGAATCGCCTCCGAAGGTTTCTCCTTTTCCGCTAAAACGATGTCCGAGGCCTTGCAGGCGGTTGGTAGCATCGGGGGTTGGCGAGTAATTGATAACAACCAAATCGATCCGAGTAAGCCCTATACCGCATCCTTAAGAATGAGTTTGGACTTAAGCAAGCTACCTAAACCATTTCAAGTAAACGCTTTAAATAATCGCGACTGGAATGTCTCTAGCGGTTGGTTACGATTTCCGTTTTCATCCAATGCCCCCAATGTGATTAAGCGATGAAAATATCTTTCGACTTCATTGGGTCAAATGCGTTTGAAAAAAACGCCTGGAAAAGACGTGCGCTTCCAATAGCGGTAGCGGTGATTGGCACCTTTGCGCTTTTGTTGCTAGCGCTCCTATCTATCGCATCTTCGAATACGGAGTTTTTCGACAACTATTTTATTTGGCTCTATACAGCCAATATAGTCATTGGGGTTTGCCTAACCTTAGTTATTCTGACTTTGGTGATTGTGATTGCCATTCGTTGGCACAAGGGGCGGTTTGGCACGCGTCTGATTGCAAAGTTGGCAATGATTTTTGCTTTGGTCGGCATTGTTCCAGGTTTAATTTTGTATGGCGTCTCCTTACAGTTTGTCTCCCGCAGCATTGAAACTTGGTTTGATGTCAAAGTAGAGTCTGCACTAGAGTCCGGTCTTGAGTTGGGGCGCGTTACCCTGAGGGTTGCCCAAGAAGAAATTTTGGCCGAAGGAAGCTACATAGCGGAACAAATTGCACAGGTTCCGCCTGGTACTAGTTCAGACCAAGTTGGCGTCATGACCATGAAAATCCGCAATCAATTTGGCATTCAAGAGATCAGCCTATTCAATATCCAGCGCAATATGATCTTTACTAGTGAGCCAAAGCCTAAGAAGTTCTTGGCCGCTCCCAGTTCCGATGTAATTGCGGAGGCGTTTAAAAATAAGGGATCCACTTTTATAGATCAAATCGAATTACAGGATGGAGAGCGCTCCTATCGAGTGCGGGCAATTGTGCCAATTGTGCGAAAAAAATCCATTCAAGGTAAATCAGCTTCGGACAAAGTAGTAGAAGA
>JBIISV010000160.1:0-4375 GCA_044340835.1 Polynucleobacter sp. | reverse complement strand
GCCTCAAACAAGTCACCCTTTGAAAGAGCAGCTGCAGTAAAAAGCACTATCCCCAAAAAACGGGTTTTGCGTGCTGATGCTGCTGAATCCAAAATTGGTTGGTCATCACCTGGTTACCGCAAAGCTGCTGCAGCACCTGCTCCCATTAAGAAACGTAAGGTTCGTATGAGCAGTACCAAGAAGAAATCATTAGGTTCGTAAGCTTGGTAGTTACGTGTCAGTAATTAACGCCGCTAGTCGGCGTTTTTTTATGAATGTTGATGTTTACTTAAACGCCAAACTAAGAAAATACCCAGAGCACTCTGAAGCATAAATACAATGCTAGAAGCGCCATGTAATCTGCCGAATAGTGTTGCTGATGGAGAAAGCATCACCGGCATTCCTTGAGCTAGGGCATCATCTCTCAGAGTATTCATCCAAGGAATAAAGATAAATGCAGCTGCTATCGAGCAAAGTAACATCGCTAATAAAATCCAACGGATGGATCTAAATTGATGCAAACCGCGATTCACTAAAAGGTTGGCAAGCACCATTAGACAGATGCATACAGTCAAGCTGAGATAGGCTTCTAACTTAAAGATGCTACCAGCAACCATACCTGCCGCTTGGCGGTCAGTCATAGTACTAAAGATCGCTGGAGCAACCAAATAACCCACTGTCAGTAGACTTCCTACCCATAGACCAGCCACCAAAATAAAGAGTCTTTGAGCCCCAATATATCCTGAGGCATCTAGAGTCTTCATATTGATTTTTACTATTGATTAGATATAACGAACCGCAAGAATTTCTACTTCGCGATTACCGCCAGGAGCCTGAACAGCAACTACATCACCTTCTTCTTTTCCTATTAAAGCGCGCGCTATTGGCGAGCTGATAGAAATCTTACTGACCGCAATATCAGCCTCATCATCGCCTACGATTTGATAGGTAAGCTTAGTGCCATCATTCAAGTCCTCCAGATCAACGGTCGCACCAAATACGACACGTCCACTGACATCAAGAGTAGCGGGGTCGATAATCTGTGCAGCCGATAGCTTTCCCTCAAGCTCCTGAATACGGCCTTCAATAAAGCCCTGCTTCTCTTTGGCAGCATCGTACTCTGCGTTCTCAGAGAGATCTCCCTGGGCCCGCGCCTCAGAGATTGCATTGATCACCGATGGACGCTCAACATGCTTTAAACGATGCAGTTCCTCTTTAAGGAGCTCTGCGCCATACCTAGTAATTGGAATTGTGCTCATACCTCTACCTCACTTGAATTAATTGAGGGTCTTATGTAGATCCTGCAATGAATATACTTCAAGCGACTCTTTATTGCCATTCTGCGATGTCATTAAACCATCCATAACCGCGCGCGCCGCACTAATTGTGGTGTAGTAAGTCACATTATTGGCTTGGGCAGTAGTTCGAATAGAGCGTGAATCCGCAATCGCGGTACGGGTTTCATCAACTGTAGTAAATACCAAGGAGATCTCACCATTCTTAATGAGGTCAACAATATGAGGACGACCATCCTTCACTTTATTGACCACTCGAACAGGTAAACCTGCCGCTTCAATTGCT
This sequence comes from Polynucleobacter sp., assembly GCA_044340835.1. Classification (GTDB taxonomy): domain Bacteria; phylum Pseudomonadota; class Gammaproteobacteria; order Burkholderiales; family Burkholderiaceae; genus Polynucleobacter. The sequence continues at coordinate 2,815 of JBIISV010000160.1, read as the reverse complement.
GCAGCAGTCCCTTTGGTAGCTACTATTGGGAATCCAAGCTGGTGCAAGAGTTTGGCTACTTCTACTGCTTTTGGCTTATCACTATCTTTGACGGTCAGCACTACAGTTCCACTCTTTGGCAATTTAATGCCAGCGCCCAACTGTGACTTAAAGAGTGCCTCACCAAAGGTTTTGCCAACACCCATCACTTCGCCGGTAGAGCGCATCTCTGGGCCAAGAATCGGATCAATGCCTGGGAACTTGTTGAATGGGAATACCGCTTCTTTAACAGAGAAGTAGGCAGGTTTGACTTCATTCTTGATACCCTGCTGCTCTAAGGTCTTACCCACCATACAACGAGCTGCAATCTTCGCTAACTGCAAACCAGTTGCTTTTGATACAAATGGCACGGTACGAGAGGCGCGCGGGTTTACTTCGAGCACATAAATAACATCTTTACCATTGACATTCTGAATCGCAAACTGTACGTTCATCAATCCAACGACATTGAGGCCCTTTGCCATCGCTGCTGTTTGACGCTTAATCTCAGCAATCGTCTCATCTGATAAAGAATAAGGCGGTAGTGAGCAGGCAGAGTCGCCTGAGTGAACGCCGGCTTGCTCGATATGCTCCATCACGCCACCGATAAACACGCGCTGACCATCTCTAATACAGTCAACATCGCACTCTATTGCATCGTTCAAGAAGCGATCCAATAAGACTGGTGAGTCATGAGAAACCTTTACTGCTTCACGCATATAACGCTCGAGATCACGACCATCATGAACAATCTCCATCGCGCGACCGCCCAATACATAGGAGGGACGTACCACCAATGGATAACCAATTTCTTCAGCAAGCTTAAGCGCTTCATCTTCTGCGCGAGCAGTACGGTTAGGTGGCTGACGCAAATTCAACTCATGCAATAACTTCTGGAAACGTTCTCGATCCTCTGCAGCATCAATCATATCGGGTGATGTTCCAATAATCGGCACACCATTAGCTTCAAGATCCAATGCTAATTTCAAAGGAGTCTGGCCACCGTACTGCACGATTACCCCTTTTGGTTTTTCAATGGCAACGATTTCTAAAACGTCTTCTAAAGTTAATGGCTCAAAATACAGTCGGTCAGATGTATCGTAGTCTGTAGAAACGGTTTCCGGATTGCAATTGACCATAATGGTTTCAAAGCCATCTTCACGCAAAGCTAAGGCCGCATGAACACAGCAATAGTCAAACTCAATACCTTGACCAATACGGTTTGGGCCACCACCCAAGACCATTATCTTGTCTTTAGAGCTTGGCGCAGATTCGCACTCGCCGTGCTCTGCTTCGTAAGTGGAATATAAATAGGCAGTATTTGTGGAGAACTCAGCCGCGCAGGTATCCACCCGCTTATACACAGGCACTACTTTAAGGCGATGGCGTGCTGCGCGAACAGAGGAAGCGTCCACTCCCAGTAATTTTGCAAGGCGGCGATCAGAAAAACCTTTTTGTTTGATGAAGCGTAGCTCAGGTGCCGATAAGCTATCAATCTTGCGCTGCTTGAGTTCAGTTTCCATGGTGATAAGCTCTTCGATTTGCTCTAAGAACCATGGATCAATCTTGGTCTCACTGTAAACCTCATCAAGACCCATACCCATACGGAATGCATCTGCTAGGTACCAAATACGATCTGGTCCGGGTTCACCAATCTCCTGAATGATGTCATCTAAATCTGTAGAAACCTCATCCAAACCATCTACGCCGACCTCGAGGCCGCGTAATGCCTTTTGAAAGGATTCTTGGAAAGTACGGCCAATTGCCATTACCTCACCAACCGATTTCATCTGGGTTGTTAAACGAGAATCTGCTTGCGGAAATTTCTCAAACGCAAAGCGTGGAATCTTCGTCACAACATAATCAATTGAAGGCTCAAAGGATGCGGGGGTTGCACCACCAGTAATGTCATTCTTTAACTCATCCAAGGTATAGCCCACCGCTAGCTTCGCAGCAATCTTGGCAATTGGAAAGCCGGTAGCCTTAGACGCTAAAGCCGATGAACGAGAAACGCGCGGGTTCATTTCAATCACGATCATACGACCGTCAATTGGATTAATGGAGAACTGCACATTCGAGCCCCCAGTATCAACACCAATTTCACGTAGTACCGCAATCGATGCATTACGCATGATTTGATATTCTTTATCGGTCAAAGTCTGAGCAGGAGCAACAGTGATCGAGTCACCAGTATGCACGCCCATTGGGTCCAAGTTTTCGATTGAGCAAACGATAATGCAGTTATCAGCACGATCGCGCACTACTTCCATCTCAAATTCTTTCCAACCTAGGAGTGACTCTTCAATCAGAAGCTCACCGGTTGGCGATAAATCTAAACCCCGCTTGCAAATCTCTTCAAACTCTTCACGGTTGTAAGCAATACCACCGCCAGATCCACCCATAGTGAATGAAGGACGAATCACCACCGGAAAGCCTAAGCTGCCAGTCTCCTTCTGAATACGCTGCTGCACTTGATGAGCCTCATCCATCGAGTGGGCAATTCCGGATTTAGCTGAGCCCAGACCAATCTTGGTCATCGCATCTTTGAACTTCTGGCGATCTTCTGCCTTATCAATCGCCTCAGGTGAAGCGCCAATCAACTCACAAGCATATTTTTCGAGAATGCCATGACGATGTAAGTCGAGTGCACAGTTCAAGGCGGTTTGTCCACCCATGGTTGGCAAAATCGCATCTGGCTTTTCGGTAGCAATAATGCGCTCAACCACCTCCCAAGTAATTGGCTCGATGTAAGTCACATCAGCCATCTCTGGGTCAGTCATGATCGTTGCAGGATTAC
>JBIISV010000159.1:0-4393 GCA_044340835.1 Polynucleobacter sp. | reverse complement strand
CCTAATATTGGCGAATGTTTTGGTAAGGGCACTGCCACCTTCATGATCATGGGTGATAAATGTACGCGTCGTTGCCCATTTTGTGATGTGGGTCATGGTAGACCTGATCCACTAGATGCAAAAGAGCCTGCTAATTTAGCCCGCACCATTGCTGCCCTCAAATTAAATTATGTCGTCATTACCAGCGTGGATCGTGATGATTTGCGTGATGGTGGTGCTATGCATTTTGTGGATTGCATTTCTCAATCAAGAAGCCTATCTCCCAAGACGCGCATTGAAGTATTAGTCCCAGACTTTCGGGGTCGCTTAGATAAAGCCCTAGACATTTTTTCCGAGCATGCGCCAGAAGGCTTGCCCGATGTCATGAATCACAACTTAGAAACTGTGCCCCGCTTATACAAACAGGCAAGACCTGGTGCGGACTATGCGCATTCCCTTAAGCTATTAAAAGACTTTAAAGAGCGCTTCCCACATATTCCAACTAAAAGCGGCTTGATGGTTGGTTTAGGCGAAACAGATGAAGAGATTTTGGAGGTCATGCGCGATATGCGCGAGCACAACATTGATATGTTGACGATTGGCCAGTACTTGGCACCATCAGGCCATCATTTGCCGGTGCAACGCTATGTTCACCCTGATATGTTTAAGCGCTTCGAAGAGGAGGCTTATGCCATGGGCTTCTCGCATGCAGCTGTGGGTGCTATGGTGCGATCTAGCTACCACGCAGATGAACAAGCGCACGGGGTAGGTATTGTCTAAGCTAGTGCTTCAAAAAATCGGATTAATTCTAGGCGTTACATTTTTACTTTCAGCTTGTAGTCCTAAGTTAGATTGGCGCATAGTACAGTCTTCTCAAGAAGGTTACAGCGCATTATTCCCTGGTAAGCCCGAAAAGATTGAGCGGCGCTTGCCATATCAGAATCAAGAGATACCGCAAACTTTAGAGGCAGTAAAAATTGATGATGATATTTATTCAGTCAGCACGATTCGCTTGAGCAAAGATCAAGCCATGCTTGCACCAGCATTATTAGGGCAATTACAAGATAATCTTCTCAGTAGGGCAGGCGTTAATTTGGAGTCGGCAGCCAGTAACGACGCTTTCTATCAGACTGTAAGTCGCCAGAGGGTTTCAACGAAAGATTATTTTTTAAATTTTCAGTCTGCTGGTTCGATAGAACAGTCAATGCGAGTACGTTGGATCATCAGAATCACGCCAGATAATGGTACTCGGATTTACCAGCTATCAGTATTGCATACCGCCCCAGTGCGTGTGAATGCAAAACAGTTTTTTTCTGAAGAAATGTATTCAAATTTCTTCGATGATTTTCATCCGGATTAGATATGGCATTCCATTGGCGCTCAAGTCCAAATACGCCAATTGATTTACCTCTTGGCGCTGCAGCGGCAACTAAAATTTTTATTAGCTTTGCCTTTGCCTATTTTATTTCTTACGCATTTCGCTCAATCAATGCCGTCATTGCTCCAGATCTTTTAAGTGAATTACATATCAGTAATTCTGATTTAGGCCTATTATCAGCTGCCTATTTCATAGGTTTCAGTATCACGCAGCTACCCATTGGTTTATGTCTGGATCGATTTGGCCCTCGTCGAACAGAGATGATGTTGATGATGCTTGCCATTATTGGAGCCTTGATATTCGCTTGGGCTGATGACTTTTTAACCTTACTGATCGGCAGAGTGCTCATTGGCATGGGGGTTTCGGCATGCTTAATGGCAGCATTCTCGGGGTTCCGTTCTTGGTTCCCTCTGGAGCGTCAGGCGCAATTAGCTTCTGGAATGCTTGTCTTTGGAGCATCAGGTGCCCTAATGACTTCTTGGCCAGTTCACTTTTTTTTACCTTATGTGGGCTGGCGAGGTGTATTTGTAGCAATGGCCATGTTTTGTTGCTTGGCTATTATTGGCCTCTATTTTGGATTGCCACAAAAAACAAAAAATTTAAATGATTTAAATGGCTCAACTCCTGATCGGGAAGTCACTCTATCTTGGATAAGCTATAAGCCAATTTTGACAAATGCGTTTTTTTGGAGAGTCTTTCCTCTGGGAATATTTTGCTATGGAGGTTTCATTGCCATTCAAACACTGTGGCTGGGCCCATGGCTTACTGGTGTCATGGGGCACTCCAATGAAAGCGCCTCGCAAATATTATTTTTCTTCAATGCAGTCTTAATGTTTGCGTATGCCCTAAATGCACTTTTTTTGCCTAAGCTAGAGAAGCATGGTATTACCACTTTGCAGTATTTGATCTGGATGGTTGGCGCTTCATTAATCTTTCAAGCATGCGCTTTTTATTTACGTGGTTCATGGGTGTATGTGTGGTGGTATTTACTCGCCGTATCCTGCGCTTCTTATGTTCTAGCGCAAAGCTTGATTGTTTCGCATTTCCCTGAATCTTTTTCAGGGCGCGTTAGTACAACTTATAACCTCACGCTTTTTATTGGCGCATTTATCGTTCAATGGGGAATTGGTTATCTTATAGATATTGGAATTGAAGCTGGTTGGTCAAAAGCTAGTGCATTTGATTTAGCTTTGGGCATCTATTTAGTCGTGCAAGTGATAGGCTATATTTGGTTTTTAATTTCCCCAAAATTTTTCCCAAGCACGCCCATCGTAGAAGCTGAATAAATATTAAGGGGCCGTTTTTTCTAGGGCGGCTACTTTGTTTTCAAGTGCTTCTAATTTTTCTCTAGTCTTAGCAAGTACTTTAGATTGGAGCTCAAACTCTTCGCGAGTCACTAAGTCCATCTTCTGAAAACCTTGATTCATCATCGCCCGGACATTTTTTTCAATCTCTTGCGCTGGTGAGTTTCGGATAGCATCACCCACCTTACTTTGCATATCGCTAGCAATACGCTGAATTTGTTCTAGGATTTCGCCTGGTTTTTGCATCATGCTGGTCGCCGTTCTGTTGAAAGTTGCTTAAAAGACACGATAGTCATTTTAAGTTGTATGGCCAAAATCATGCAGAAACACTGAAAAATAGGGAATTTTCGCCAAAATGTACTTAAATGGTGCATAAGTTAGCACCAATAATGTGAATCTGCCTTAATTAAGGGAATTGTGACAAATACGCGAGCCTCCCGACATTCATGATCACTCCATGCAATCAAGCATTTATCCCTTCTTCATGACTACTAAGGAGTTACATATGAAAACGATTCAAAAGACAGCCATTGCTTTAGCAGCTTCTGGTGTATTCACAACAGCAGCATTTGCACAAGCAGCACCAGCGGCCCCAGAAGCGAGCCCAGTTACAGCGAACGTTACTGTAGTGAGCGATTATCGCTATCGTGGTATTTCTCAATCAAATATGAAGCCGGCAATTCAGGGTGGCTTTGACTACGCCCATGAGAGTGGTCTCTACATTGGTAACTGGAATAGTTCAATTAGTTGGATTAGCGATGCTGCAAGTTCTGGTGGCACTGGGAATGTTTCGGCACCAATCGAGATGGACTTTTATGCCGGCCTGAAAAAGGAATTCATTGGCGCAGGTTTTGCGTCTGACTTCGGCGTATTACAATACTATTACCCGACAAGTGGCTTACCTTCAAGTGCCACTAATCCAAATTCAACAGAGCTGTATGTTGCTCAGAATTTTACATTTGGACCTGTAACTGGTTATGCTAAGGTTTCCTATGCCGTAACTACTTTGTTTGGTTTTGCTAACAGCACCGGATCCTACTATCCAGATTTGACTGCTAACTACGATACCGGTATCTGGGGCCTTGCATTGAATGCACACGTTGGATATCAATACATCTCGGGTACGAATGCTGGCACATCAAATTCGAGTCTCTATAGCTACACCGATTGGAAATTGGGCGTAACTAAAGACTTTGGTGGTGGCTTATCTTTGGCAGCTGCTTACATTGGAACTGATGCAAAGAAGGTTGGTAGTAGCTATTCATACTTTAGCCCATCAGGTAAAAACTTAGGTGGTTCGACAGGCATTATTTCTTTAACAAAAACTTTCTAATTCCTTTCCTCTGAACGGAGAAACGTATGAAACTAATTACCGCAATCATCAAGCCCTTCAAGCTTGACGAAGTGCGCGAAGCTCTCTCAGAAGTGGGGGTTTCGGGCATCACTGTCACTGAAGTGAAAGGCTTTGGTCGTCAAAAAGGCCACACTGAGTTATATCGCGGCGCTGAGTATGTAGTCGACTTTTTACCTAAGGTAAAAATTGAAGCTGCTGTAGAAGATGGCATCTTGGAGCGAGCGATTGAAGCAATTGAAAAATCAGCTCGCACTGGCAAGATTGGCGATGGCAAGATTTTTGTCACTTCAGTTGAACATGTCATTCGCATTCGTACCGGTGAAACCGGCGCGTCAGCACTTTAAAGAGAGGTTCAAAATGTTAACTTGGATGAAACGA
>JBIISV010000158.1:0-4429 GCA_044340835.1 Polynucleobacter sp. | reverse complement strand
TCAAACATGATTTGATAGGATCTCTTCAAGCCGTCAGCATCACGATCAAATGAGTATGCGTCTTTCATACTGAACTCGCGACCACGCATGATGCCAAAACGAGGGCGGCGCTCATCACGGAACTTCGTCTGAATTTGATAAAAATTAACTGGGAGCTGTTTATAACTCTTGATTTCGTTACGCGCCAAGTCTGTCACCACCTCTTCAGAAGTAGGCTGAATTAAAAAGTCACGATCATGGCGATCTTTGATGCGAAGTAGCTCTGGCCCCATCTTTTCCCAACGGCCTGTCTCTTGCCACAACTCCGCAGGCTGAATCATTGGCATGAGCAATTCGATTGCGCCTGCGCGATTCATTTCTTCGCGAATGATGTTTTCCACCTTGCGAATCGACCTTAAGCCTAAGGGTAAATAGTTATAAATACCAGCGCTGAGTTTACGAATTAAACCGGCGCGCACCATCAATTTGTGAGAAACCACCTCAGCGTCAGAGGGGGCTTCTTTTAACGTGGCGAGAAATGATTGTGAAGCTTTCATGTATGGATATAATCAAATCATTGATTTTAAAGGATTTGAGGCGCGATCTCATGCTTGACCGTGAAGGGTATCGACCCAATGTCGGCATAGTCATCCTCAATGGCCATAACGAGGTTTTCTGGGGAAAACGCGTTGGGCAGCATTCGTGGCAGTTCCCGCAAGGCGGGATTCAGCATGGTGAGAGCCCTGAGCAGGCCATGTACCGCGAATTGCATGAGGAAGTTGGCTTGCTACCAGAACATGTCCAGATTATTGGGCGCACTAGGGATTGGCTCCGCTATGAGGTCCCAGAGGAATTCTTGCGGCGCCAGCACCCCTCAAAAACCCATAGAGCAAGCTATCGTGGCCAAAAACAAATCTGGTTTTTGTTGCGTTTAGTCGGCTCAGATAGCGATATTGACCTGCGCGCCTCAGAGCACCCTGAATTTGATGCCTGGCGCTGGACTCCTTTTTGGATTCAATTGGACTCTGTCATTGACTTCAAGCGCGAAGTCTATCAATTAGCCCTCTCTGAGCTTGCTCGTTATCTATCCCGCAGCATGCGGATGCAACAACTTGCCTGGGGATCCCCGCTCGATGTGTTTCAATCTTTCTATACATATGAAGCAGATAAGCCCGAAGAACCCAAACCCACTGATAAGCCATGATCAAACTATGTAGATGCAGTATTCGACTTTGCACCCTTGGCCTAGTCTTTAGCTTGGCTTTAGCGGGATGCGCAGGCGATCCCCTAGAAAGTGGGGTTGACCCATTTGCACCAATGATTTTTAAAGAGGGAACAACAGCACTTCCTCTAAATCCACCTAATAAAGCCACTACCCAAGATTTTTACGTATCTCAACGGACTATTTTTAAGTTTGGGGTAGATACCAACTCAATTTTGATTGGTAATGACGGCATCACCCGGTACATCGTCATCTTGACTAGCCCCAATGGAAATAGCCAAATACAGTATGAAGGCATACGTTGCGACTCATTTCAATGGCGGCTCTATGGCACCTTTGAAAATGGTGCATGGCAAGAAAATCCTCTAGCCAGCTGGCGCCCTATTCAGAATAATGTAGCAAATCGCTATCAAGCTGCTTTAGTTCAAGGCGCTTTTTGTAACTTCGCTTTGCAAGAAAAAAGTCTTAAAACTATTATTCGGGCACTCAAGTCCAACGACTTTACTGGGCAAACTAAGCCGGTCAATTCATTTGGATACATAGACTAAGCAGCAGCTAAACGGGTGCCAATCTTTTCACCATTCATCAGTCGCGTAAGGACATTTGGCTCGCGCCCTGAGGCAATCACGGTGATGGTGCCAGTTTGAGCGGCAACTTTAGCGGCTAGCACTTTTGTCAACATCCCACCCTTACTCAATTCACTTGCAGCACCACCAGCCATTTTTTCTAGCGCAGGATCACCTGCAACAGCATCACCCAATAATGTGGCTGAATGATCTTGACGTGGATCGGCAGTAAATAAACCCCCCTGATCAGTCAAAATTACCAGTAAATCTGCATGAATTAAATTGCTTACCAGAGCAGCTAAGTTATCGTTGTCACCAAATTTAATTTCGTCTGTAACAACGGTATCGTTCTCATTAATAATGGGAACAACACCAAGCTTCAACAGAGTATCTAGAGTTGCCTTGGCATTCGCATGCCGCTCTGCGTCAGCTAGATCAGCATTGGTTAACAAGACCTGGGCGCTGCGTAAATTAAAACGCGCAAAACAACTTTCATAGACTTGTACTAAGCCCATCTGTCCAACTGCGGCTGCTGCTTGTAGTTGATGAATTTCCTGGGGACGCTTAGTCCAACCAAGTCGTTGCATTCCTTCAGCAATCGCACCAGAGCTCACCATCAACACCTCATGACCAGAAGCTAATAATGCAGCCATCTGCTCCGCCCACCTTGCAATAGCGGCATGATCTAAGCCCTCACCATTATTGGTGACTAGGCTTGAGCCCACCTTCACAACAATTCGTTTTGTTTTTTGAGTAGTCATAGCAAGTACATATTCAAATCATGGCTATTTAATCGGGCGCTTTATCTTCTGGTAAAACTTGATCTTGGTAACGAGGGTCAGCTGCACGCTCATCCGCATCATCACGATCTTTGCGAACGGAATCCAAGTAGTCTTGTAAAGAGTAGCAAAGCTTATCGCAACCAAGACCTGTTAGAGCAGAGATCTCAAATACAGGGCCCTTCCACTTGAAGCGCTTGATAAAGTCTGCAACCACTTGCTTTCGATCTTCTTCGGGAATCATATCGACTTTATTCAACACTAGCCAGCGCGGCTTTTCAACTAGAGCTTCATCATACTTACGTAATTCATTCACGATTGCTACAGCATCTGCTACTGGATCAATGTTTTCATCAAATGGCGCAATATCCACTAAATGCAGAAGAACACCGGTGCGCTGCAAATGCCTGAGGAAGCGATGACCTAAGCCAGCACCTTCCGCGGCACCCTCAATCAAACCTGGAATATCCGCAATCACAAAGCTACGCTCAGCACCAACACGCACCACGCCCAAATTCGGATGCAGGGTTGTAAATGGATAGTCAGCAATCTTAGGACGCGCATTGGATACAGCGGTGATCAAGGTAGACTTTCCTGCATTTGGCATTCCCAGCAAGCCAACGTCAGCCAATACTTTTAATTCCAACTTCAGCTTACGACGTTCACCATCCTTACCATTCGTTTTCTGACGTGGAGCGCGATTTGTACTGCTCTTAAAGTGAATATTTCCCCAACCACCAACTCCGCCCTGCGCCAAGCAAAGACGCTCACCGTGGGTAGTTAAGTCAGCAATCGGCTCACCTGTTTCGTAATCAGAAATAATGGTGCCAACTGGCATACGCAACTCAATGTCATCGCCCGCACGACCGTAGCAATCAGCGCCACGACCAGGCTCACCATTTTTTGCAGTGTGTGTTTTAGCGTAGCGATAGTCAATTAGCGTATTGATATTACGATCTGCAGTAGCCCAAACACTTCCGCCCTTACCACCATCACCACCATCGGGGCCACCGAATTCGATAAACTTTTCGCGGCGCATAGATGCACTCCCGGCGCCACCTTGGCCGGCAATGACTTCAATACGAGCTTCGTCTATAAATTTCATGAATAAAAAAGGCCTCGCTTAGCGAGGCCTGTTCCTAAGAGTTAAATTCGGAATAAATCTGAATCAAACGTGTCTCAGTCAGGCGCCTTATGAACGCGGGAGAACTGAAACCTGGGCCTTCTTCAAAGCACCCTTAACGCCAAACTCCACTTGTCCATCAATTAAGGCAAACAAAGTGTGATCCTTACCAATACCAACGTTTGCACCTGGATGAACTCGTGTGCCACGTTGACGAATGATGATGCTGCCAGCATTAATCTGCTCGCCGCCAAATACCTTAACGCCTAAGCGCTTCGATTCTGAATCGCGGCCATTTCGTGTCGAGCCGCCGCCTTTTTTCTGTGCCATATCTTTCTCCTGCTAATTAGCCGTTAGCCTAAATTAGGCTTTAATCGTGTTAATCAGAATTTCTGTGTAATTCTGACGATGGCCTTGATGCTTTTGATAATGCTTGCGACGGCGCATCTTAAAGATTGTCACTTTGTCGTGACGTCCTTGGGAGACAACAGTGGCCATCACAGCTGCACCATTAACCAATGGATCACCCAATTTGAGTGAAGCGCCTTCGCCAACGGCGAGGACCTGGTCAAGAGTGATTTCGCTGCCGATTTCCGCTGGTATCTGTTCTATTTTCAATTTTTCGCCTGCAGCAACTTTATACTGTTTGCCACCGGTTTTTATGACCGCGTACATGGTGTGAAACCTTAAATTAATTCAACGTTTAAGCTAATCCACCCTGGATAAGCTAAGCCCATTATTATATATTGCATGACGACTA
>JBIISV010000157.1:0-4516 GCA_044340835.1 Polynucleobacter sp. | reverse complement strand
GCGCGATTGATGATGGCTTCATCAAAAGCAGCATGAAATGCCAATAGAGGGCAATTGCCCGCCCACTGCCTAAATTCTTCTAAGACCTCCTCTGGGGGGCTACCTTCAGATTGCGCTTGCGCTCCAATATGATGAATCAAGATATTGTCTCTGTTGCTTGGTAAATCTTGCTTTAGAACAGCTTCATAACTATCGCCTATAACAATAGATATGCGCCTAAAGTCAGGGCTAACTTCTATAGCAACTGCGGCAATTGCAATGAGGCGGTCCGCATAAGGATTTAGTCCGCTGGTTTCAACATCGAGCACGATCCAACGTTCTGGTTCAGGTTTAGCTCTACTCAATAGGCGGCGCATGCCGTCAAATACCCTGAGCTTCCAAATATTAGCCAGCATAGTCTAGCTGTAGGCGCTGCTGTAATGAGCGCACCTGTAATAGCGCCTCTTTCAAAATACTTCGATCTACGCTGTTAAGTACAGTAATGTCAATGACATTCGGATTGCCCGTGACCCTCGCTCTGCTGATCTGCACGGCCAAACGCTGTGTTTGCAAGAACTCGAAAGCCGTAATCCAAGCCGCACTCTCTGACTCAGGAACATTTAAGGCATGGCCAACAGCAGCTAAACGCTCACGGGTATTAATTGCTTCGATACCGTGCGCTAAAGAATAGATTCGTGCAATATCCACCATGATTGCAGTACCCTGCAATTTCAAATCAATGGTTTGTTGGCCATCAATCTCTGTGAATTCAATTCCACCAAACCAATTTAAGGGTACCCGGGCATTGAGAGAGTTGTCAGCTAATAATTTTATAAAACGGGGAATAGCTGCGGCCTTAGTTCGCACATAATCTTGAAGTGGTATCAATAAATCTGGGTTGCCGGCAAGAGCACGAAGGTCAAAAAAGATACTGGCCTTCAGCAAATCCTCAGGGCTAGCTTGCTCAATCCAACGGGCAAAGCATGCAAGCCACTCTCCTTGAGTAAGGCAGAGTTTTGGATTGCTCGCCATGATGTTGCCTTTACAAAGCGGGTAACCGCATTCATTGAGCGCCTGATTAACTTCACCTGCAAAACGCAAATAGATCTCGCGCTGGCTCGCTGGCGCTGCATCCGAAAAAACCAATGCATTATCTTGATCTGTTGCGATGGTCTGCTCGCTACGCCCTTCAGAACCTAAGGCAATCCAAGCAAACTGGGTCATGTCTAATTGATGTTTAGCAGCATAAATTTCAATCAATCGCGCTGTGAGAACGTCGTTTAAATGACTAATGAGAGTGGTTAGTTGTCGTGCCTGTATTCCCTGGCCTAATAAGTTACGGGCAAAGCTACGAATATCATCTGCACTCTTCTTGAGTTGCGCAAGCGCATCAGCCCTACGAATCCCTGAACTAATATTGCTGAGCGAGAGCCGTTGCAAAGAAAATAGGTCACGTTCTGAAATAATGCCAACAAGCTCGTCCCGATCCAAAATAGGCAAGTGCCGGATATTAAAGCGAGACATTAATAAGCCCGCCATTTCAGCAGTGTCGTCGACAGTCAAGGTTTTGACATCCGGTGTCATCACCGCAGAGATAGGCATATTTAAATCTAGATTGCTCAAGGTAACGCGCGAAAGAACGTCATAGCGGGTCAAAATTCCCAAAATAGTGTGCTTGTCTTCCACCACTAGAATAGATCCAACATTCTTTTCATGAATCAGAGTCAAGGCTTCACGCAAGGATTGATTTGGACCTATGGTCAATGGTTTTTTAAGGCTGAGATCGCCTACCCTAGTCTCTAATGATTGCTCTGCAAGCGCCTGCGATGCAAACGAATTACGTAATGCAGTTCGCGACTCTTGCAACAACCCCCAAATACGATTATTCAAAAACTCACTAAAGGGTATCGATTGAAATGCCAGCTGGCGCATTGCATCCACAGGGAGCAATAAACAAAAACAATCATCTACTGCGCTATAGGTAGTTGAGACTGGTCGACTGGCAAATGCAGAGCCAATTGAAAACAAACTTCCCGCATCAAGTAAAAAAGCAGTCTCTGCTATACCCGGAATATCGCGCCGTCCTGATACGCGTCCTTGTCGAATAAAATATAAGTATTGCGGAGGCCCATCTACTGGCGACAGAATGACTTCTTTGGGTGCAAAGTAGGCTTCGCGAGATGAGGTCAGAAAAAAATCAACATCCTTTTGAGCCATCTTCGAAAACGGTAAGCTTTGCATCAGCTGTTGTCGTAAGTTTTGAACTAGGCTATGCGAAGCAGGATAAATAGCAGTATTTTGTTCAGCCATTCATTAATCCGTTGATTATTGAACTATCCAGTAGGCACTATTGTTTCAATTAACGGGCTACAGTGCAAAGTAACTCGTTCATGTGACAGCCGGTTTGCTAGATCGTTTTTTAGATGCCGCGCCGGGCCTGAAACTGCAGTTAAAGACGACTTTTAAAGAAAATCTTGTGCTTACAAGTCTATGATTTATAAGCACTTTAAAAAATGGTGGCGAATCAGGGATTTGAACCCCGGACCTGCGGATTATGATTCCGTCGCTCTAACCAGCTGAGCTAATTCGCCAAGGAAAGTATTTTAACTTATTTGGCTCGAGCTTGAAGCTTTTTTAGAACTTCTTTCATAAAAATCCACAGAGCTGGCAAGCCCGGAATAATGATCATGGCTAGCGCAACAAGCGAGAAATTGCTCTTTACCCAGGCATTGTCGCCAATGAGGAAACCCAGACCGGTCAAACTACAAACCCAAAGGATGCCACCAGCGATATTATAAAAGGCAAATACGGGATAGCGCATATGGGCAACCCCAGCAACAAACGGAGCAAAGGTTCGAATGAATGGCATGAAACGCCCCAGAACAATTGTGACTGGGCCATACTTTTCATAAAAAGCATGGGCTTGATCAAAGGCCTTGCGATTAAACCAACGGGAGTTTTCCCAAGAGAAAACTCTATCCCCAACATAGCGTCCGATTGAATAATTCAGGGCATCGCCTATCACAGCTGCAAAAGTCAGCAAGGCCATTAGTACGGGTAAATCCAAACCACCCACTGCTGCAATTGCACCCGCCACAAATAGTAAAGAATCCCCAGGCAGAAATGGCATCACTACAAAGCCTGTTTCTACAAAGATAATGGCAAATAGAAGTGCATAAATCCATAAGCCCCACTCGTTAGCCACCAGAGCTAAGTTTTTATCTAGATGGAGAAATAAGTCTAAGAGATAAGAAAAGTCCAAAAGGGAATCCTCGATGATGAGCGGAATAATGGGCTAGTTTACCTACTGTAGGATCAACAGTGTTAAGTAAGCGTACATAAAATGGGTTACTTCATTTTGAAACTACTAAATCACTTATAGGCATGCAAAAAATTGCTGTCACTACTAGGCGATAAAGAGGCATCATTTATACCCATGCGTCTTTTATCAATCTCCTCCGGAAAGGTAATGCCTCTTTTTGGCCCTCATAACCCAGACTATTCAAGCGTAGCCTCGGCTATCGACAAAAAATCGATTAGTAACTTGGATCAGCCTCTGACAATTGAGATCAAAAAACTAGGTATTGCAGGAGATGAGCAAGCGGATCGATCAGTACACGGCGGGCTTGAGAAAGCTATTTATGTTTATCCAATTGAGCACTACGCTTTTTGGAACACACTCCTGACTCGAGAAACAAAGAAGCCAGTTAATCTTGCACTAGGGGCTTTGGGAGAAAACTTCACCATTGAAGGTCTGCTAGAAACCGAGGTCTTTGTTGGAGACAAAATTCAGATAGGTGATCTTGAATTTACCGTAAGCAAACTACGTGAGCCCTGCTTTAAATTTAATGCCAAGATGAAATACAAGGGTGCAGCTCGAGCGATGTTACAGTCTGGATTTAGTGGCTGGTACTTACGAGTTAATCAAACAGGAATGCTTACGGCAGGGGCCCAAATCAACATTATCGCAGGCGCGAGATTGATCTCAATCGCCGATCAAAACAAAGCCCTATTTAATCGGGATGAACAGAAAAATTTATGGGATTAGTTTTGGGAATAAAAAACCCGACCACCAAGTGATCGGGTTTAGTTCTTTCAAATAGCCCAGGAAGACTTAGTCTTGTGCGTAAATATCTACGTCTTTAGTTTCTTTAATAAACAGTACGCCGATGACCAAGGTCACCGTAGCAATGATGATTGGGTACCAGAGACCATAGTAAATATTACCGTTTTGTGCAACCAAGGCAAATGCGATTGTGGGCATTAAACCGCCGAACCAACCATTACCAATATGGTATGGCAAGGACATAGAGGTATAACGAATACGGGTTGGGAACATCTCAACCAACATCGCAGCAATTGGGCCATAAACCATAGTTACCAAGAGCACCAAAATTACCAAGATACCAAGAATTGCAGCATGGTTAATTGCAGCAGGATCAGCCTTTGCAGGATAGCCAGCGGCATTCAATGCTTCACGAATCGCCTTCTTGAACTCAGCATCTTTTGCTTTCGCATCCGCTGGAGCTAAACCTTT
>JBIISV010000156.1:0-4551 GCA_044340835.1 Polynucleobacter sp. | reverse complement strand
GTTGTTAAGAAGCCTGGATCATTTTTAGAAGATAGCTTCAAGTAATAACTCAAATTTATTTTATTTAGGAGAAGGTGCATGAGCGCCATTGTTGACATTATCGGTAGAGAAGTTTTAGATTCACGTGGCAATCCCACAGTTGAGTGCGATGTTTTATTGGAATCTGGCGTTATGGGTCGCGCTGCAGTACCTTCAGGCGCCTCCACTGGTTCACGTGAAGCCATTGAGCTTCGTGATGGTGATAAAGCACGTTACCTGGGTAAAGGGGTGCTTAAGGCTGTGCAAAATATCAATATTGAAATTGCCGAATCTATTCTCGGCCTGGATGCAAGTGAGCAAGCCTTTCTTGATCACACTTTGATTGAATTAGATGGCACTCATAACAAAGCACGTTTAGGCGCAAATGCCACATTGGCTGTCTCTATGGCGGTTGCACGTGCTGCAGCTGAAGAAGCGGGCTTGCCTTTATATCGTTATTTTGGAGGCTCGGGTGGCATGCAGTTGCCAGTTCCGATGATGAATATCGTGAATGGCGGTGCACACGCAAATAACAGTTTGGATATTCAGGAGTTTATGGTGATGCCAGTTGGCGCGCAAAGCTTCCGAGAGGCCTTGCGTTGTGGCGCTGAAATCTTCCACGAGCTCAAGAAAATTTTAGGCTCTCAAGGAATGCCAACAACAGTTGGCGATGAAGGTGGATTTGCACCAAATTTTAAGAGCAATCAGGAGTGTTTGCAGACCATCATGAAGGCAATAGAAGGCGCTGGCTACCAAGCTGGCGAAGATGTTTTATTGGCCTTAGATTGTGCTGCTAGTGAGTTCTATAAAGATGGTAAATATCATTTGTCTGGCGAAGGTTTACAACTTAGCTCTAGCGAATTTTCAGACTATCTGGGTAATTTAGCTGATCAATTCCCAATCGTCTCGATTGAAGATGGCATGCATGAGAGTGACTGGGATGGCTGGGCTGATATTACTCAAAAATTGGGCATGAAAATCCAACTGGTCGGTGATGATCTTTTTGTAACCAACACCCGCATTCTCAAAGAGGGAATCGAGAAGGGCATTGCCAACTCTATCCTGATTAAGATTAATCAGATTGGCACGCTGACTGAAACCTTTGCAGCAATCGAAATGGCTAAACGTGCTAATTACACTGCTGTGATTTCTCATCGCTCTGGTGAAACAGAAGACAGTACGATTGCAGATATTGCTGTTGGTACTAATGCCGGTCAGATTAAAACGGGCTCCCTATCTCGATCTGATCGTATTGCGAAGTACAACCAGCTGCTCCGAATTGAAGAGGATCTGGGTGACATTGCCACTTATCCAGGAAAATCTGTTTTCTATAATTTAAAACGTAGCTAGGCAACTCACTCATAGCCTATGCGTATCGTTATTTACTCTATGCTGTTATTGCTTATAGCAATACAGTACCCTCTATGGCTGGGAAAGGGCGGGTGGCTTAAAGTCTATGAGATGGAAAAACAGGTAGAGTTGCAGCAAGCCAAGAATAGCCTGCTCAGCTTGAGAAATGCGAAGTTAGCGGGCGATGTTAAGGACTTAAAGGATGGCACGCGAGCAATCGAAGAAAGAGCCCGAGTTGAGCACGGCATGATTAAAGAAGGTGAATTCTTTGTGCAGATTTTGCCTCCAGAAAAATCAGCTGCTAATACATCTGATGGTGTCAAGCCAACAGCCGCAAGGTAGTAACCATTAATCTAATGCCCGCTTGATGGTGGTCTTGTAGCATCTGCTAACAACTCTGTTTTAAATACCTGCCTGCAATCAACAGCATCAAAACGGTAGATTTTTGTACAGAAATCACATTCAGTCTCAACCGCCCCTTGTTCAGCTAGAATGCTTTCTATTTCTTCTTCGCCAAGCATTCTAAGAACATCGGCAACCTTAGTTCGTGAGCAACGGCATGAAAAATGGATGGGGCGAGTAGGGAAGCTACGCACACCATTTTCTGCTGATTCTTCTAAAAAAAGTCTTCTGAGGATGGTTTTAGGAGGAAGGGTAAGCAACTCATGGTTAGTGATGGTTTCACCTAGCATCTGTATGCGTGTCCAGCCTTCAGCTGCGAGTTGAGGATCTAGATGGGCGTGACCCCCAGAATTAGGTAATCGCTGCAACAGCAGTCCACCAACATGAGTATCATTCGAGGCGAGCCAAATTCGAGTTTCGAGTTGCTCGGAGTTTTGCATATATAGAGCGATCGCTTCTGCAGCGCTAGTAATGGGCTTGATCACCGTGCCTTGATGATCCTGAAGTGCCACAATACCCTGATAAGGGGCTTGACCAGGCTGTCGGTCTGAAGGGTCAAGAGTGATCACAAGACGGCCGGTATTCTCAGCATCTAATAGCTCACCTAGAGTTGCATTTGGGTTAATGCTTGATGCATCCACTGATAATTTCACTGTTGCCCGCATCGTGAGGTCAGACTTACATTCCACCACGAGGAGTTGAATGGGTCCTTTGCTTTGGGCCTGGATAATCAAGGTCCCATCAAATTTAAGGCTGGCACTTAAAAGGGTGGCGGCGCCAACAAAGTCACCAAGGATTTGCCTGACTACGGGTGGATCGTTACGGCGCTCTAAAACAGCCTGCCAAGCGCTACTAATGGAGACAATTTCCCCTCTAACCGGTGCACCATCACATATAAATACGAGCAATTCATTCATAGGTGAAAGTATCCACTTTTTTTAGAATAGAAGGGTTAATTGGCAAAATTGAGGTCTGACCTGAGATAATGTAATTTATGCATATACGTACACGTTTCGCCCCTAGTCCAACGGGCTTTATTCACCTAGGCAATCTCCGTAGCGCTTTGTATCCATGGGCATTTGCTCGTCACAACAAAGGCGACTTCATATTACGAATTGAAGATACTGATTTAGAGCGATCCACCCAGGAGGCGGTGGATGTCATTATTGAGGGCATGGCTTGGCTTGGCTTGGATTTAGACGAAGGCCCGATTTACCAAATGCAACGCATCGATCGCTATCGTGAAGTTGTAAAACAAATGCTAGAAGCTGGCCAAGCCTATCCCTGCTATATGAGTGAAGAGGAGTTGAATAAACTTCGCGATCAGCAGATGGCTAATAAAGAAAAGCCTCGCTACAACGGGTTATGGCGTCCTGAGCCTGGTAAAACACTACCGAAAATTCCCGAGGGTGTTCTACCCGTGATTCGTTTTAAGAACCCGATTGGTAATTCTGTTATTTGGCAGGATGCTGTCAAGGGTCCAATTGAGATTAGCAACGATGAGCTGGATGACTTAGTAATCGCCCGCCCTGATGGCACGCCAACTTATAACTTCTGTGTCGTCGTTGATGATCTTGATATGAATATCACCCACGTTATTCGGGGTGATGACCATGTCAACAACACGCCTCGTCAAATCAATATCATGAAAGCGCTTGGTGGCACACCACCTGTGTATGCCCATCTACCTACAGTACTCAATGATTCCGGCGAGAAGATGAGTAAGCGAAATGGTGCCATGAGTGTGCGTGACTACCAGAAAGCAGGTTACCTGCCTGAAGCGATTCTGAATTATCTTGCAAGACTGGGTTGGTCTCATGGAGATGCTGAAATATTTACTAAAGAGCAATTTGTGAGCTGGTTTGATCTTGAAAGTCTTGGTAGGTCTCCAGCACAGCACAATCCTGAGAAATTACTTTGGTTAAATCACCAATATATTCAGAATACGGATTCTACAGTTTTAGCTGAATCAACTAAGCCATTTGCCCATGAGCTGGGTATTGATACAGAGAAGGGCCCTAACTTTGTTGAGGTAGTTGCTCTGCTAAAAGATCGTGCTAATACCTTGATCGAAATTGCAGAAGGTGCCAAGCTTTTCTACCTGCCAGCTCCTTCTCACAGCGCAGAACAAATCACTGCAAATATCCCCCCATCAATCGTTCCAGCTTTACAAGACCTGATTGCGGCCATCAAAAGTGCTGAGCATACAAAGGCAGCCTATGCTTCAGCCTTTAAAGAGGTTTTAGCAAAGCATCAAATCAAAATGCCCGCTCTAGCGATGCCTGTTCGTTATGCATTATTTGCTACAACTCAGACTCCAGCAATTGACTCTGTCTTGCTTGTTTTGGGTAAGGATGAGGCTTTAGAAAGGCTTTCCAAGGTCGTCTAAAGCAGAATTTGCGCTCCCTTACAAAAATAGGATAAAATCTTGGATTGTTTTGAATGTCTTGTAGTTATTTAGCGAGATTACGGGGGTATAGCTCAGCTGGGAGAGCGCTTGCATGGCATGCAAGAGGTCAGCGGTTCGATCCCGCTTATCTCCACCAAGCATTTAAGATAGCAGTAGTCTAGGTCCCCATCGTCTAGAGGCCTAGGACATCACCCTTTCACGGTGAGTACGGGGGTTCGAATCCCCCTGGGGACGCCAAATTTTTTGGCTAGTTGTGAGTAGTAAGAAGTGACACAAGTAGCATGCGATGTAATTGGAGCGGTAGTTCAGTTGGTTAGAATATCGGCCTGTCACGCCGAGGGTCGCGGGTTCGAGTCCCGTCCGCTCCGCCA
>JBIISV010000155.1:0-4557 GCA_044340835.1 Polynucleobacter sp. | reverse complement strand
CGGCATGAGCTTGTTTAGCGGGACCTACATGCCATGCATCTTCGCAAAGAATCAGTCCGTATCGGATGCCTGCATTTTCGAATACGCAAGCTTGCTTACCTGGTGTGAAATAACGCACCTCATCAAATACTTCGTGATTAGGTAATTCTTGTTTTGCATAGCCAGCCAGCACCTTGCCATCTCGAATGACCGAGGCATAGTTTTGCAAACCTTCGGCCGTCAGTTTGGGATGTCCGACGATGACTGTTAAACCAGGAAATTTTTGCAGCTCCAGCATTAAACGACTGAGCTCACGATCTGCAGCCTCAATAAAGGCAGGGCGCAAGAGTAAATCCTCTGGGGGGTAACCGGTCAGCGAGAGCTCTGGTGTTAGAACTACTGAGGCGCCTTGGGCATAAGCATCAGCGGCAGCTTGCGAGATGAGCTGTGCGTTGCCAGGCAAATCGCCCAAAAGAGGGTTGATTTGCGCTAAGGCTATTTTTTGTGAGCTCACTCCAGGGGCATCCAAATTATTTCTGTGACTTAGCGTAAGATTCGATGCCGTCCAGAATTTCCTTGTGCGCATCAGCCACACCACCCCAACCTTTTACTTTTACCCACTTCCCTGGCTCGAGATCTTTGTAGTGCTCAAAAAAGTGTTGGATTTGATTTAAACGCAATGGATTAATGTCTGCTGGCTTTTGCCAGTGATTGTAGATCGGCAAAATCTTATCTTCTGGAACTGCTAGTAATTTAGCGTCTTGACCACCTTCATCTTCCATCTGTAATACACCGATTGCGCGGCAACTGACTACAACTCCGGGAATAAGCGGGAATGGGGTGATGACCAGAACGTCAACTGGATCACCATCACCTGCAATAGTTTTATTAATGTAGCCATAATTACAGGGATAGTGCATTGCTGTACCCATAAACCGATCAACAAAAATAGCGCCACTCTCCTTGTCTACTTCATATTTGATCGGATCCGCATTCATTGGGATTTCAATGATGACATTAAAGCTCTCAGGGATCTTTTTGCCAGGTTTGACGTTGTCAAGACTCATACTTACTCCGGGTGGTGATTAGTGATTACCCTGATCGCAAACAGACTACAGGGCGATGATTCTGTTACATACTGGTAAAGCTATAGTTTATCGCTTTCACGGGATCTTCTGAAACAAGCGTTGTTAGTAAAAGAATTTAGACCAAATTAAAAGGGGTTGAAGCATGAGTAATGTCACTTTAGGCTTATATTTTGCCTTGGCTTGCGGTGTTCTAGCTGTCATTTATGGATTCGTGATGCGTAGCTGGATTTTGCGGCAAAGCACTGGTAATGCTAGGATGCAAGAAATCGCTGAGGCGATCCAGCAGGGCGCAGCAGCTTACCTGTCACGTCAATATAAAACGATTGCCATCGTTGGTGTCGTGTTGACAGTTCTCATGGCATTATTTTTAGACTTTGCCACGGCCTTCGGTTTTGTCATTGGCTCTGTTCTCTCTGGCGCCTGTGGCTTTATCGGGATGAATATTTCAGTTCGAGCTAATGTTCGTACTGCTCAAGCGGCTACTCAGGGTATGAATGAGGCCCTGAATGTGGCATTCAAGGGCGGGGCAATTACCGGTATGTTAGTGGTAGGCCTTGGACTGCTCGGAGTAGGTCTTTTCTTTATGTTTTTGGTTTCAATGGGATCTGGACAGGATCTCTCATCTATCCTGCATCCACTGATTGGATTAGCATTTGGCTCCTCATTAATTTCCATCTTCGCACGTTTGGGCGGAGGTATCTTTACAAAGGGCGCTGATGTTGGAGCTGACTTGGTTGGTAAAGTAGAGGCGGGCATTCCGGAAGATGACCCTCGCAATCCAGCAGTCATTGCCGACAACGTCGGGGATAACGTGGGGGATTGTGCTGGAATGGCGGCTGATCTATTTGAGACCTATGCAGTAACACTCATTGCAACCATGGTCTTGGGCGCACTGATGATTACTAGCGCACCAGTGTCGGCGGTTGTTTACCCACTAGTGTTGGGTGGCGTCTCAATTATTGCCTCCATTATTGGATGTTCTTTTGTTAAGGCAACCCCTGGCATGAAAAACGTCATGCCAGCCTTATATAAGGGCTTGATTGTGGCAGGCGGCATTTCTTTAGTAGCATTTTATTTCGTTACTAATTTCATCATGCCTGATGATGCATTGGGCGTTCCTGGAAGCCAGTTGCGCTTATTTGGATCTACCATCGTCGGCCTGGCACTGACTGCAGGCCTGGTGTGGATTACCGAGTACTATACTGGCACGCAATTTAAGCCAGTGCAGCATATCGCTGAAGCATCGACTAAAGGTCACGGCACAAATATTATTGCTGGCCTTGGTGTTTCTATGAGATCGACTGCATATCCTGTACTTTTTGTTTGTGCCGCAATTTATGTGGCTTACTGGTTGGCTGGGATTTATGGCATTGCTATTGCAGCTACAGCGATGCTCTCGATGGCGGGTATTGTGGTCGCTCTAGATGCTTATGGGCCAATCACAGATAATGCTGGCGGTATTGCTGAAATGGCAGGCTTACCGCAATCTGTTCGTGATATTACCGATCCTTTAGATGCGGTTGGAAATACAACTAAAGCTGTCACCAAAGGATATGCCATTGGCTCAGCAGGTCTTGCTGCCTTAGTTCTATTTGCGGACTATACCCATGCCTTGGAGTCTATCGGACAGCAGGTATCGTTTGATTTATCAAATCATATGGTGATCATTGGACTCTTTATTGGCGGCATGATTCCATATTTATTTGGTGCCATGGCGATGGAGGCAGTTGGACGTTGTGCTGGCGCAGTAGTAGAGGAAGTTCGTCGGCAGTTTCGTGATATCCCCGGAATTATGGAGGGTACGGCTAAGCCTGAGTATGGTAAAGCAGTAGACATGCTGACCTCAGCCGCAATTAAGGAGATGATTATTCCCTCATTGCTACCCGTAGTTGCCCCCATTTTGGTGGGATTAATTTTAGGACCTGCAGCCTTAGGTGGCCTGCTCATGGGCACGATTGTGACTGGCTTATTCGTAGCAATCTCCATGTGTACTGGTGGTGGGGCTTGGGATAACGCTAAGAAATATATCGAAGAAGGAAACTTTGGAGGTAAAGGCTCTGAAGCTCATAAAGCTGCAGTTACTGGCGACACTGTAGGCGACCCCTACAAAGATACTGCTGGACCTGCAGTGAACCCGCTTATCAAGATTATTAACATCGTGGCATTGTTGATAGTGCCATTGCTACCAATGGCGAGTCGCTAGTACTAAAGCTACTTACCTCAACAAACAAAATGCCTAGCAATGCTAGGCATTTTTATATGGTTCTCTTGCTTATTTAGGGTTAATCTAAAGCCTCCAAATAACGCTGGGCATCTAATGCAGCCATACAGCCTGTGCCTGCGCTAGTGATGGCTTGACGATAAATATGGTCTTGCACATCGCCAGCGGCGAATACGCCAGGGACATTGGTGGCTGTTGCATTGCCTTCTAAACCAGAGTGAGTCTTGATATAACCATTGTGCATATCGAGCTGACCAATAAAGAGTTCGGTATTCGGTTTGTGACCAATCGCAATAAAGGCGCCAGTAACAGCAATATCTTCTGTACTGCCATCTGCTTTCTTGATGCGAACACCAGTCACACCCTTTTCATCGCCGAGCACTTCATCCAAAGTGGTGTTTAATTTTAGCTCCACTTTGCCTTCAGCTACTTTTGCCATGAGGCGGTCATTGAGTATGGGCTCTGCACGGAATTTATCGCGACGATGAATGACAGTCACCTTTTTGGCGATACCGGTAAGGTAGAGCGCCTCTTCAACAGCGGTATTACCACCACCGACTACGCACACATCTTGATTGCGATAGAAAAAGCCGTCGCATGTTGCGCATCCGGAAACGCCGCGACCCATAAATGCTTCCTCACTTGGCAGGCCAATGTATTGAGCAGATGCGCCAGTAGAAATGATGAGGGCATCACAGGTGTAGGTGCCAGAGTCGCCAACCAGGCGGATAGGCTTTTCAGTTAGAGCAGCCGTATGGATGTGATCAAAAATAATATTGGTATTAAAGCGCTCAGCATGCTTTAAAAAGCGATCCATTAGCTCTGGCCCTTGCACGCCATCAGGGTCTGCTGGCCAGTTTTCTACATCTGTGGTGGTCATTAATTGACCGCCTTGAGCGATCCCAGTGATCAGCGTAGGGCTCAAGTTGGCACGGGCTGCATAGACTGCAGCCGTGTAGCCGGCGGGGCCGGAACCCAGGATAAGGACTTTGGAGTGTTTTACGGTATTTGTAGTCATCTCCAAATTATAGGATTGCTTGATTACAATCGGTAGAACATGGCGAGAACCACATACCCGAAGTCCAAAACCCCTTTAAGCCCCCAGCCCCCTGAGAACCAAGGGCAGGGAAGGATGCCTCGCCTGCTGCTTGAGGCCCGCTGGTTTATTTCCTGCGGCCTTTGCCTCGGTTTATTGGCTATTTTGCTGACCTATAGCAAGGCTGATCCAGCTTGGTCACATGCCAGTTTTGAGCCTCCTCAGAATCTGGG
>JBIISV010000036.1:0-15803 GCA_044340835.1 Polynucleobacter sp. | reverse complement strand
TTGTATTTGCTGAAGGTGAAGATGAGCGTGTATTGCGTGCGGTACAAATCATCATTGATGAGCGTTTGGCTACCCCTATTTTAATTGGTCGCCCAGCAGTGATCGAGCATCGTATAGGAAAGTTTGGGTTGCGCATTAAAGCCGGCGATGACTTTGAGATTGTGAACCCGGAAAATGATTCTCGTTTCCGAGATTTCTGGCAAACCTACTTAGCCTTGACTGAGCGTAAGGGTGTTACTACCTCTTTTGCCAAGTTAGAAATGCGACGTCGTAATAGCTTGATCGGATCCGTCATGATCATCAAGGGAATGGCCGATGGCATGATTTGTGGAACAGTTGGCAACTTAACGACGCATTTGAAATACATTGATGAGGTAGTTGGTCACGAGCCTGGCGCTAATGTGTATGGCGCGATGTCTGGGCTGATTTTGCCGGGTCGCCAGGTGTTCTTGGTCGATACCCATGTGAACATCGATCCTACTGCCGAGCAGTTAGCTGAACTGACATTGATGGCTGCCCATGAAATGCGTAAATTAGGAATAGCTCCGAAGGTAGCGCTATTGTCTCACTCCAACTTTGGCTCAAGTACTGCGCCATCCGCAGTCAAAATGCGCGCTGTATTGGCTTTGATTCAAAAGGCAGACCCAGCCCTTGAGGTTGATGGTGAAATGCATGGCGATAGCGCATTAGATGAAACCATTCGTGCAGGCGCGGTCACTTCTTCTCCCTTAAAGGGCGATGCTAATTTGTTAGTGTTGCCAAACATTGATGCTGCTAATATTTCTTATAACTTGCTCAAGACAGCTGCGGGTAACGGCATTGCAATAGGACCATTGTTATTGGGTGTTGCTAAGCCCATTCACATTCTGACGCCAGCAGCTACAGTGCGACGCATTGTTAATTTGACTACTCTGGCGGTAGTTGAGGCAGCGAGTAACGCTCGAGGGGTAGCGTAGCTTAAGGTCTAAAAAGTGCTTTTATTTATGTTAGTTAGCAATAACTAACATAAATAATTATTATATAAATCAATAGTTTATGCAAAATGTGCTGTAATTGGGCTTGATTTGATGGCGTGTTAAGGTTAACCTAACACCCATCATGAATAATCGCTCTGAAAACGGCACTACATTAGGCTTTGAAGAACACAGTCGAGCTGAAAGTTGGGATAGCAACGATAGGCTCGAAACAGAGTCCTCGGCTGCCAACATTTACGCCGAGGGCGGTTTGTCTCGTTTACAAACGTATGCAGCAAATCAAGTTTCGGGGAAAAAAGTGACAGCTTCTTGGCGTGCTGCTTTGGCCGTTCGCGATGCCGGACCTCCAGCAATGTTGCGCAGTGTGCGCACTAATATCGTTCAATCCATTCGTGCCTTCCGCACTCCTGACTTACAGGAGGCTGCTACTGAGCTGGGTCAACATTTCATTTACGCTAATTGTGCAAATGCCATGACTAAAGGCGAGGTTTTGGAAGCGATTGCGATTGCCTACACATTTACTAAGCAGCAAGCTAAGAACTTTGATCCTTTGCTAGATGCCTTGACTACTACAGTGGATAAGTCTGGCCCTCAGCCA
Source organism: Polynucleobacter sp. (assembly GCA_044340835.1). Classification (GTDB taxonomy): domain Bacteria; phylum Pseudomonadota; class Gammaproteobacteria; order Burkholderiales; family Burkholderiaceae; genus Polynucleobacter. Next base: position 14,231 of record JBIISV010000036.1, on the reverse strand, counting down.
GGTTTCGTTGTAGTGCTTGAAGGTTTGCCTTGTACGCAGAAGTTTGACAAAGAGGCTCGTGAGACGCTCTTAGATGTATTCCGTGATGCGGTAGATTTTTGGTCTGAGCGCCGAACACCCTATCGCGTCTTCTACTCTTTTGCCTAAAGTAGTTCAGTCAAGCAAAAAACTAAAATCGCCTCTAATTGAGGCGATTTTGTATTTTTAGGTCCCAAATAGTGTGAATAGCCGTAATCGCCACAATGCCTGCGGTCTCTGTGCGTAGGACTCTGTCACCCAATGAAACTATTTCATAGCCAGCCGCCCGAGCTAGCGTCTCCTCTTCTGGTGAATGGCCGCCTTCAGGCCCAATCATCAAAATGACATCTTGAACGGGGCTATTCATCAGGACTGAAGATAGGCTTTCATCAGCATCTGGGCTTAAAAGTAGTTTAAGTTTGGCTTTTTGTGGCTTCTGTAGATAACTCTCAAAAGTTTGAATAGGCTCTACAGTAGCTAGCACCGTCCGGTCGCATTGCTCGCAGGCTGCCTGAACAATGCCCTGCCAATGAAGAAGGCGCTTTTGCGCCCGGTCAGCATCACTAGGGCGAGACAGTTTAATTACTGAGCGCTCACATTGCAGGGGGGCAATGCATTGCGCACCAGTTTCAATGGCTTTTTCAAGCACCCAGTCCATCTTGTCTCCACCAGCCAGCCCTTGCGCCAAGGTAATAGCATAGGCGCTCTCTCGGTGGGTATCAAGGCGGATGTCGCTTAACTCAGCCTCCCCCGATTTATTACTAAGCGAGAGGAGTTTTGCTTGGGCAACATGACCTTTTCCGTCAAAAATAGGGAAGACTTCACCGACTTGAATACGGCGGACACGCAAATGATGGGCAAGCTCAGGAGTGAGGATATTTGGCTTTTGGGTTTCCCATGGCCCGGGAAGATAAAATTGAGACATTACTGAAATATAGCGAATTTATTTTCTAGAGACCCAATTTACGATGTCAAACCTTCAAATTCGTATGGCAAACGCCATTCGCGCTTTATCAATGGATGCTGTTCAACAAGCCAATTCAGGCCATCCGGGAATGCCGATGGGGATGGCTGATATTGCAGTCGGGCTTTGGAATGAACATTTGCAACACAACCCAACGGATCCACATTGGATAAATCGTGATCGCTTTGTTTTATCTAACGGCCACGGTTCAATGTTGTTGTATTCCTTATTACATCTGACTGGTTACGATTTACCAATGGGAGAGTTGAAAAATTTTCGCCAGTTGCATAGTAAAACTGCAGGTCATCCAGAGTATGGAATTACTCCAGGAGTAGAAACGACTACCGGACCTTTGGGTCAAGGAATTTCAAATGCAGTGGGAATGGCGCTGGCGGAAAAATTATTAGCCGAAGAATTTAATCGCCCCGGTCATGACATCGTTGACCACTACACCTATGTATTTTTAGGCGATGGTTGTTTGATGGAAGGCATCAGTCATGAGGTGTGTTCATTAGCCGGCACTCTAAAACTCAATAAGTTGATTGCGCTATGGGATGACAACGGCATCTCAATTGACGGCAAAGTCGTTTCTTGGTTCAACGAAGATACGCCAAAGCGTTTTGAGGCTTATGGCTGGAATGTGATTCGTGATATCGATGGCCATAATGCAGAAGTCGTATCGAGCGCTATTGCTAAAGCCAAGAAGAGCGATAAGCCCACCTTGATTTGTTGTAAGACTGCAATTGGTCAAGGCTCCCCAAATATGGCGGGTAGCGATAAGGTTCACGGCTCCCCCTTAGGCGCCGCTGAAATTGCTGCAACCCGTGTTGCATTGAACTGGCCTTATGCGCCATTTGAAATTCCAAAAGATATATACGAGGCATGGGACTTCAAGAAGCGTGGCCAGGCTGCTGAACATGAATGGAACAAGGAATTTCAGACCTATAAAAGTAAGTATCCAGAACTCGCTTCAGAATTACAGCGCCGTATGCAAGGTGATTTATCGAAAGATTTCTCAAAAACTCTAGATGCTTACTTAAAAACTTGTGAAACAAAAGCAGAAACGATTGCTACTCGTAAAGCAAGTCAAAATGCGATCGAAGCTTTGGCGCCAGTCCTGCCAGAATTTATGGGTGGATCTGCTGATTTAACAGGCTCCAACTTAACCAATTGGTCCTCATGCAAAGCAGTGCGTGCTGATCAATGGGGTAACCATATTAATTATGGTGTGCGTGAATTTGGTATGAGTGCCATTATGAATGGTATCGCCTTGCATGGTGGTTACATTCCATTTGGTGGAACGTTCTTAACTTTCTCAGATTACAGTCGTAACGCTTTACGTATGGCTGCATTGATGAAGCTGCGAAGCATCTTTGTATTTACGCATGACTCTATTGGTTTGGGTGAAGATGGGCCAACCCATCAATCTGTTGAGCATGTTGCAAGCTTGCGCCTTATTCCGAATTTGATGGTTTGGCGTCCCTGTGATACTACCGAGAGTGCTGTGGCATGGGGTGCTGCGATTGAGCGCAAGCATGGTCCAAGCGCCCTCATCTTCAGTCGTCAAAATTGCCCATTTGTGTCGCGCACTAGTCAGCAAGTGAAAGAGATTGCACGCGGTGGATATGTATTGCGTGATCCCAAAAAAGCAAAGATTGATGCAGTCATTATTGCTACTGGCTCTGAAATTGCTTTGGCTTTACAAACCGCAGAGCGTTTAGAAAAGGATAGTTTAGGAAAGATAGGGATTCGTGTAGTGTCGATTCCATCAACTACTGTATTTGATCAACAAGATACTGCTTATAAGGCAAAAGTATTGCCTGCGAATATTCCTCGCATTGCTGTTGAGGCTGGTGTGAGTGATTTTTGGTGGAAGTACGGTTGCTCAGCAGTACATGGTGTGGACACTTTTGGTGAGTCCGCTCCAGCAGCAGTACTCTATGAATACTTTGGCTTAACTGTGGATGAGATTTCTAAAACAGTGATGCAATGTATTGCAAAGAAATAGAAAAGATAAGCAGCACAGTATTACCTTAGAAATTTAATATAAGTAAGGGAAATGGAATGACAATTCGTGTCGCAATTAACGGTTATGGTCGTATTGGTCGCATGGTCTTGCGTGCTTTGTATGAAGATCAAGTCAATGGCAAGCCAAGACGCAATATCCAGATTGTGGCGATCAATGCCATGGGTGATATCGATATCAATGCCCACCTCACCCAATATGATTCTGCGCATGGCCGTTTTCCTGCCGAAGTAAAAGTGGATGGCGACTGCATGGTGGTCAATGGTGATCGCATCAAAATGTTTTCAACTCGCAATCCCTTGGAAACGCCTTGGGGTGAGTTGGGTGTTGATTTAGTGCTCGAGTGCTCTGGTAAGTTCACCTCAAAAGAAAAGGCGATGGCGCATATTTCTCAGGGCGCTAAAAAAGTATTGATCTCTGCCCCAGGTGAAAAAGATGTCGATGCCACGATTGTGTATGGCGTAAACCAACAAGTACTGAAGCCAAGTGACATCATTGTTTCTAATGCCAGTTGTACAACGAACTGCTTGGCTCCACTGGTGAAACCGCTCCTAGAAAAGATTGGCATTGAGTCTGGTTTGATGACGACTATTCATGCTTTTACCAATGACCAGGTCTTAACTGACGTTTATCACAAGGATATGCGTCGCGCACGCTCTGCTGTGACAAGCATGATTCCTACCAAGACTGGTGCTGCAAAAGCAGTGGGTTTGGTATTACCGGCTTTGGCAGGCCGCTTTGATGGCTTTGCGATGCGCGTCCCCGTTATTAATGTCTCGGTGGTGGATTTAACTTTTGCCGCTAGTCGCGCTACCAGTCTGGATGAGGTAAATTCCATTCTGAAGGCGGCGAGTGAGGGGGAATTGAAGGGTATTTTGGGTTTTAATACCTTGCCACTGGTTTCTATCGACTTCAATCATGATCCGCGTCCCAGTATTTATGATGCTTCCCAGACGCGCGTTTCAGCTGACGGCAAGCTAGTTAAGGTTTTGGCTTGGTACGACAATGAATGGGGCTATTCCGTTCAAATGCTCAATGCAGCCGAGGCCTTAATGGCCGTCAAGTAAGTTTCTAGTCTCCCAAAGCGAATAAAAGCTCGCTTTATCGGTAAAAAAGACCTCAATTGAGGTCTTTTTTCATTAAAAGAGCTTATCTTGACGAAATTTAATCAGAATTTTCGAGCAAGACTCAACAAACTGAACAAAACAGCTTAAATTTTCTGCTTATTTCTGCAATTCTTCTTTTGGCAGTGTCCATACATGGCCAAAGTATGTTCTTGGAGCTTAAAACCTAGATTTTTGGCAATATCGCGCTGCCTTTTCTCGATGGCTTCATCGACAAACTCCTCCACGTGCCCACAATCTAGGCATACCAGATGGTCATGATGCTGACCTTCATTAAGCTCGTAAATGGCACGGCTATCCCCTTTGCTAGATTCAAAGTGGCTGCGCAGCAAAAGCCCTGCTTGTTCAAACTGCGTGAGTACCCGATAAACTGTTGCCAATCCGATCTCTTTATCATCCTTGGCAAGAGCCATAAAGACATCTTCAGCACTAAAGTGGGTTCCGCCATTCTGGTGAAAAAAATCCAATATTTTCATACGAGGACCGGTAGCTTTTAGGCCGATATCGCGTAAATCTGCAGGAGTGGGGTTTTGGTTCATATTCATGGGTTTGGGAGCTAAAATCAATGTCTTAATGATACGGCCTGCCATGCAAAATTGCCTTCAACTTTTTATGAGTTTTTTCTACTCCATTTCAGGGCTGATTCGCCATGTCCGTGGGAGCTTGCTGATTACTGTAATTAGTGGGGTATTTGTTCTGACAGCTTGCACGAGCGCAGTAGATGACACCCAGCGTGCATGGATGAATAAAGTCTTTAGACCTTACGTTCCCGATATAGTGCAAGGCAACTTTATTTCTAGCGAACAATACGCCAAGTTAGAAGTAGGACAAAGTCGTGAGCAAGTACGCCAAATCTTGGGTACGCCATTACTGGCTAGCTACTTCCATGCAAATAGATGGGATTATGTTTTTGAATTTAAGCGTGCAAATCAGGTCATGGGCAAAGAGCGTCGTGTGACCGTATTTTTCGATGGCGATAAGTTGGTGAAGTTTCAGGGCGATGCCTTACCAACAGACGTAGAGTTGGTTGCTGAGATTGATGGGTATGCAAAAACAAAGCGCTCTTTCTGGGATGTGGTAACTGGGTCTAATAAACCCCCGGTAACACCACCCCTTCAGCAACCAGAGCTACTGGTCCCAAGCCCAACAAATAATTTACCTACCGGTTCAATATCTCCAGTCGGCGGGCCTGTAAGTACAAAGTAAATAGCGGTATGAGAGCTGAGCAGTTCGCGCTGCTATTTTTCTGGGTTGAGTGAATTTCTAGATTATTTAAATAAGAAGTGATGAGTCAAATGATGAAAATCGCAATTGCCGGCGCAACTGGCCGTATGGGAAAAATGTTGATCGAGGCTGTTCTGAGCAGTCCCGATACTGAGCTTGTTGGCGCACTTGAACATGAGTCTTGCCAGTTGCTTGGTGAAGATGCTGGTGCATTCTTGGGCAAGAAAACGGGCGTATTAATTACTTCAGATATTACAAAAGCTTTAAGTACTGCTCAATTTCTGATTGACTTCACGCGTCCAGAGGGCACCATGGCGCATTTAGCAGTAGCACAAAAGACTGGTAGCAAAATGATTATCGGTACAACAGGCTTGAGCCCTGAGCAGATCGATGCATTGAAAAAAGCCTCTGCCAATCTCGCAATCGTTTTTGCTCCCAATATGAGTGTGGGTGTCAATGCAACCTTTAAGTTGCTAGAGATTGCTGCAAAGATGTTGAACGAAGGTTATGACATTGAAATCATTGAAGCGCATCATCGCCATAAGGTGGATGCCCCTTCAGGTACTGCACTCAGGATGGGTGAGGTCATTGCGGATGCACTTGGCGAGACATTAGATGATGTCGCTGCATATGCTCGTGAGGGTCATACCGGAGAGCGTAAAGCCGGCTCCATCGGTTTTGCAACGATTCGTGGTGGAGATATCGTGGGCGATCATACCGTCTTGTTTGCTGGTGAAGGCGAGCGTATTGAAATTAGTCATAAATCATCCAGTCGTCAGTCGTATGCGCAAGGGTCTTTGCGCGCTGCACGTTTTCTGCATGGTCAAAGTGCAGGCTTATATGACATGCAGGATGTGCTTGGCTTACGGAAGTAACTAGTCAATTAAAAATAGAAGAAAAGAGTTGTCTTGAATGAGTAAGGATTACGACCACCGCAGTATTGAAGCGGCAGCACGAGCTGATTGGGAGAGTACGCAAGCCTATAAGGTGGCTGAGAATGCAGTAGATGCTTTGGGTAAGCCAAAACCAAAATACTACGCCTGCTCCATGTTGCCTTATCCATCAGGTAAGTTACACATGGGCCACGTTCGTAACTACACCATCAATGATGTGATGGCCAGACAGCTAAGGATGCAGGGCTATAACGTCCTCATGCCGATGGGTTGGGATGCCTTTGGTATGCCCGCTGAGAATGCCGCTATTCAGAATAACGTGCCACCAGCAAAATGGACTTACGACAACATTGCTTATATGAAAAAGCAAATGGCTGCGATGGGATTGGCCATTGACTGGTCACGCGAAGTAGCAACTTGCAGCCCTGATTACTATCGCTGGAATCAATGGCTCTTTTTAAAGATGCTTGAAAAGGGCATTGCTTATCGTAAGACTCAAGTGGTGAATTGGGATCCAATTGATCAAACGGTATTGGCAAATGAGCAGGTGATTGATGGACGTGGCTGGCGCTCAGGTGCCTTAGTCGAAAAGCGCGAGATACCTGGCTATTACTTCAACATCACCGCTTATGCAGAGCAGCTATTGTCTGGTTTAGATGGCTTGGGCTGGCCTGAGCGCGTAAAGACCATGCAGGAAAACTGGATCGGTAAAAGTCGGGGCGTTCGTTTTGCATTCAAACACGAGATTGCAGATGCGCACGGTAACTTTATACAAGATGGGCACTTGTACGTGTTTACGACTCGTGCCGATACCATCATGGGCGTTACCTTTTGCGCCGTTGCTGCTGAACATCCATTAGCAACTCTGGCTGCCAAGAGCAACCCCAAGCTCGCAGCATTTATTGAGAAATGTAAAACGGGTAGCGTGATCGAAGCGGATCTCGCCACTCAAGAAAAAGAAGGGATGTTCACGGGGATGTATGTGACGCATCCACTCACTAATGAGCCTGTTCAAGTCTGGGTGGGTAATTATGTGTTGATGACTTACGGTGATGGCGCCGTGATGGGTGTTCCAGCGCATGATGAGCGTGATTTTGCATTTGCGCTGAAGTATGACTTGCCGATTAAGCAAGTGATCGCGCTTCGTACCCCATCGGACATGTTCAATACTAGCCATTGGCAAGACTGGTATGCCCAAAAGGATGATGTCGTTTGTCTCAATAGCGGTAAGTACGATGGTATGTCTCATGAAGAGGCAGTCAGTGCTGTTGCAGCAGATCTTGAAAAAATGGGTGTTGGAGAAATTAAAACCACATACCGTTTACGTGATTGGGGCATCTCTCGTCAGCGCTATTGGGGAACACCTATTCCGATTATTCATTGTGGTGATGATCAGAATCCTGGCTGTGGGGCAGTACCTGTCCCTGAGTCGGATTTACCAGTGGTACTGCCAGAAGATTGTGTACCAGATGGTAGTGGCAATCCCTTAAATAAACGTGCTGACTTCCTGAATGTGAAATGCCCAAGATGTGGCAAACCTGCCCGTCGAGAGACTGACACGATGGATACTTTTGTGGATTCATCGTGGTACTTCATGCGCTACACCGGTCCAGATGCAAAGACCATGGTTGATGGACGTAATGAGTATTGGATGCCAATGGACCAATACATTGGCGGTATTGAGCATGCTATTTTGCATTTACTCTATGCACGCTTTTGGACTAAGGTGATGCGTGATCTCAAACTCATTCGTTTTGATGAGCCATTTAAAAATTTGCTTACCCAAGGGATGGTGCTTAATGAAACCTATTATTCTGAAGAAGCTTCTGGCAAAAAAACTTGGTTAAACCCTCTAGATGTAGAGCTTGAGCTAGATGAAAAAGGACGCCCTCAAAGCGCTAAGCTGAAAGGCGATACTTCTGGTACACCAGTCATTATTGGCGGTATTGAGAAGATGTCCAAGAGCAAAAATAATGGCGTTGATCCTCAAGCATTGATTGATCAATATGGTGCCGATACTGCGCGTCTATTTGTCATGTTTGCCGCTCCCCCAGAGCAACAACTAGAATGGTCCAGTGCTGGTGTGGAGGGCGCATCGCGCTTCTTGCGCCGTGTTTGGGTATATTCCAGCAGTCAAGCTGATGCGATTCGAGCGGCAGGAGAGGGTCAAGTAGCCAACCCCAATGATGCTGAGAAAGCATTGCGCCGTGAAATACATGCCATTCTCAAGCAAGCGAACTTTGATTATCAGCGCCGTCAGTACAACACCGTTGTTTCTGCGGCAATGAAGATGCTCAATGTTTTGGAGTCAATTAAATTAGAAGCTGGTGCTATACGCCCTGCAGTCTTGCGTGAGTGTTTAAGTATTTTGATCAGAGTGTTATATCCAGTAGTACCGCATATCACTCATGCACTCTGGCATGAATTGGCGTGCGATAAAATCTGGGGCTCCCTATTAGATGCGCCTTGGCCAATCGTGGATGAAGCAGCGCTAGTACAAACCGAGTTGACTATCATGCTCCAAATTAATGGCAAATTGCGCGGGGATATTCGAGTTCCTGCCGATGCTAGCAAAGCGCAAATTGAGGCCCTAGCATTACAAAGTGAGCCAGCAGTGAAAGCTTTGAATGGTGCCGCACCGAAGAAGGTCATTCTTGTGCCAGGTCGTTTAATTAATATTGTTGCCTAATACACTAAAAACCAGACTCAGGATTAGACGAAAAATATGCACGTAAATCACCTTAGACGTACCATGCTTGGTTTGTTTGCCATGGCTCCGATCAGTGGTTTGATTGCCTGCGGATATCGTTTGCGTGGCATGGTCGACTTGCCATTCAAAGTGATTGCAATTACTGGTAGCCCATCGCCCCCTTTACGGACTGATTTACAAACGGCCATTCTGACTGGTACTGATGCAAAGGTAGCAATCAATCCCAAGGATGCTGACCTCCTCCTGGAAATCACGAGCGATTTAAATGGCCGCGACATTCTTGCGTATAACGCCAATGGTCAAGTCTCTGCCTATCGTTTAAGTATCCGCGTTGGATTTAGAGCATATGACAACTCTGGTGCAGATGTTGTGCCTGAGGCTGAAATTTATATGACTCGCGATATGGATTTCTCGGTATCTACAGTTCTAGCAACCGATGCTCAAGTGCAGCAATTTCTATCCCTAATGCGCAGGGATCTTGCGGTACAGATTTTGCGTCGTGTTTCTGCATCTGCACGCACAACACAGACTCGAACTTTTTAAAAGAGGATGGTCATCTCGCATGGTTAAGAGCGATGCGCTGCAAGTTCATTTGAAGTCGCTCAATTCTGCGGCCTCATTAAAGCCCCTCTATATATTTAGCGGGGATGAGCCTCTGCTGATGATGGAGGCAATGGATCAGTTGCGCGCCACTGCTAAAAAAATGGGATATACCGATCGCGAAGTCTTGCTACAAGAGCGCGGTTTTGATTGGAGTGCGCTGTTAAGTGCTGGACAAACGATGTCTTTATTCGGAGATAAGCGCTGGGTAGAGTTGCGCATACCGACAGGTAAGCCAGGGCGTGATGGTGCTGAAGCGCTGAAGCAGTTTTCCGCCCAAATAGAGTCTCAAGAACTTGGGTCTGAAGGCCCAGACACCATTTTTTGCATCATTTTGCCTAGGTTAGATAATAAGACTAAAGCCTCCGCCTGGTTTAGTGCCCTCGATGAGGCTGGCATGGCTATTCAGTTGGACTCTTTAGATCGCACTCAATTACCACAATGGATTGCCGGGCGCCTGAAAAAACAGGCCCAAGAAGTGCAATCAGGTCCCGAGGGACAGCGTGCATTGGCTTTTATTGCCGAGCAGGTAGAGGGAAATCTCATCGCTGCCCATCAAGAAATTCAGAAGCTGGGCCTGTTGCATCCGGCCGGGGTACTTACTGAAGAACAAATTCGGTCTGCTATTTTGAAGGTTGCCCGCTATAACGTCTTTGAGTTAACTGAGGCAATGTTGGCTGGTGATCTGCCACGCTTAAATCGTATGTTAGATGGCCTCAAAGGCGAGGGCGAGCCCTTAGTACTGATTCTTTGGAGTGTGACTGAAGAGCTTCGGATACTATCGAAGTTAAAGGCAGCGAGCGATGCCGGTGAGTCAGTGCAGAATTTAATGCGTGCCAACCGAATCTGGGGAAATAAGGAGCGTTTATATCCGATGGCTCTTAAGCGGGTGCAGCCTTTGAAATTGCGACGAGCGATGCAAGTGGCTGCAGGTTTGGATCGTCAGGCCAAGGGATTGCATGCAGCCGAATTGCCGGCAGATCCCTGGGATGGCTTACGTTTAGTGGGTAATTTACTACGCTAGTTATATGAGATATTCAAACAGGTATTCCTTAACAAGTACTTATTACAGACATAGTTAAAACATGAGTGATTCAATTAAACACATGATGCAAGATATAGGGCGGCGTGCTCGTCAGGGCTCGCGTGCCATGGCACGTGCATCAAGCGAACAAAAAAACCAAGCGCTCTTGCATATTGCGAAGTTGATTCGTGAACGGACAAATGAAATTGAACGTGTCAATCGGCTCGATGTTGCCCGTGCGAAGACTAATGGTCAGGATGCTGCATTTATTGACCGCCTTACTATGACTCCAAAGACGATCGAGTCAATGGCATTGGGGCTGGAGCAAATCGTTTCTTTAGATGACCCCATTGGAAAAATCACACCATTGCAAAAGCAGACCTCTGGCATTGAGTTAGGCCAAATGCGTGTACCACTCGGGGTAATAGGCATTATTTATGAGTCTCGCCCGAATGTCACCATTGATGCTGCTGCACTTTGCCTAAAATCGGGTAATGCTGTGATCTTGCGCGGTGGTTCAGAGGCGATTGATTCAAATACTTTATTAGCACAGTTTATTCAAGAGGGATTAGATGCTGCTCATCTTCCGATGGATGCTGTGCAGGTTGTCACTACTACAGATCGAAGTGCTGTTGGCGAGATGATTACCATGACGGAATACATCGATGTGATTGTGCCTCGTGGTGGTAAGAGTTTGATTGCTCGCTTGATGGCGGAAGCGCGCGTCCCAATGATTAAGCATTTGGATGGTATTTGCCATACCTATATAGATGCTGATGCGGATATTGCAATGGCAATTAAGGTGTGTGATAACGCCAAGACTCAACGTTATGCACCTTGCAATGCGATGGAAACCTTACTAGTGAATACATCCATCGCAGCACAGGTGTTACCAGCTTTGTGCAAAATTTATCAAGACAAAGGCGTGGAGTTGCGGGTCGATCACTTGACTCGCAGCACTCTAGAGAAGCTAGGGTTTCAGAATCTAGTCGATGCAACAGAGGAAGATTGGCACACAGAATATTTAGCGCCCATTCTGTCGATCAAAACTGTAGCCGATATTGATGAAGCCATGAGTCATATTGAGCAATACGGCAGTAAGCATACGGATGCAATTATTACCAATAATCTAGCGCAGGCCAACCGTTTTTTGCGTGAGGTAGATAGTGCTAGTGTGATGGTGAACACCAGTACTCGATTTGCAGATGGCTTTGAATATGGTCTTGGCGCAGAGATTGGGATCTCTAACGATAAATTGCATGCACGTGGTCCTGTAGGTTTAGATGGCCTAACCTCCCTCAAATACATTGTTATGGGCCACGGCGAGATTCGTACTTAAAGAGCGCTGAATTGATTCATTTTCATTAAAAAATACACAACGGAAATTATTCATTATGGGTAACGCGTATCTATGGACCAAGACATTTCATATTGTCTTGATTGCCTCTTGGTTTGCTGGTTTGTTTTATCTGCCGCGAATATTTGTGAACTTGGCTGATGAAAAAAATCCAGAGGCTTACGCGCGTCTTCTGGGCATGGCCAATCGTTTATTTCGCTTTATGACCATTTTGGCGGTGCCGGCAGTACTTCTCGGGATTACTCTGTGGTTGCATTTTAGAATTGGTGCCGGAGAGTTCTGGATGCATGCCAAAGTCTTTTTTGTGATTTTGGTCATTGCTTATCACCATGCTTGCTGGAGCCTGCTGAAAAAGTTTCGTCAATCAGCAAATATACGTTCAGGCATTTGGTATCGTTGGTTTAATGAAGCGCCTGTCTTGTTGATGGTCATAGTCACTGCATTGGTAGTGATCAAGCCTTAATCCTTTTATATCCTGTTACCCACCCCCTTTTTAGATTGCTAGCCTCATGAGATTTTTTGTTGTTTGTCCAGGCGGACTAGAAGTGCCTCTGGCGCAAGAGCTAGCAAATATTGCCCAGCGACCAGACTGCAAAGCTTTGGGTGCATGGGTCATTGATCCTACGCCGACGAGTCCAAAAGGGGGAGTGGGTTTGGCAGCACCAATATCTGCTGCGATGGCTTTGAATCTCCATTCTCGTATCGCTAGTCGCGTTTTATTACAGATGGCTGATGCGCCTTATCGTCAAGAAGAAGATTTATATAAGCTTGCTAGCGGCTTGGCTTGGGAGGAGTGGTTTTCATCAAAGCAAACTCTGCGCGTTGACGTAACGGCACACCGCTCGCCACTGAAGAGCTTGAATTTTGCAACCTTAAAAATTAAAGATGCGATTGTGGATCGTCTGCGCGATGTTACTGGTGATCGCCCAAGCATTGATACCGCATTTCCTGATGTACGAGTGCAGGCCCATCTGACTGCAACCCATGTCACCATTTATCTAGACACTTCGGGCGAAGCCTTATTCAAGCGTGGCTGGCGCGATGAAAAAGGAGATGCACCTCTTAAAGAAAATCTTGCAGCAGGAATCCTATCCATCACTGGCTGGAAACCTTCGCAAACTTTATTTGATCCGATGTGCGGTAGCGGCACCTTTTTAATTGAAGCCGCGCAAATGGCTTTAGCAATTCCACCAGGGGCGATTCGTGCTGGAATGTATGGTGATGATGCTAAACCTTCGCGACTGGCTTATCGTCCTTTGGTGACTTCAGCGCATGGCTTTGGTTTTCAAAGATTGAAGCCATTTAATGAGGCTGCTGAGCAAAAGCGTTGGTTGGCTTTAAAAGATGCTGCACATGCTGAGATGATGGAGCGGCGCAAACAGTTTCCAAGTTCAGAGTCTTTAGCCATTAGTGGCGGTGATATTAATGAACGATTAGTAGCCATGTTTAAAGGGAATTGGCAGCGCGCTCAATTGCCTGGTTTACCAGTCACTCGTCAAATAGATGCTTTGGCCAGCAAGCCGCCTGAAAATACAAAAGAGGGAGTAATGTTGCTTAACCCTCCTTATGGTGAACGTTTAGCGATTAAGGGTGGGCGAGGCCAGGACCAGGTGAATCATGCTAACTCGGACCCAGACTCCTACGGTGATCTTGAAGAGTCTGAAGATCGCTTTGCCTATAACCTAGAAACGGGCCGCCAGAGTGCTAAACGCTCTAGCCGTGAATCCCTCAAAAAGTTACAAGCCCAAGAGGAGCAGGATCCCAAATTTGTGGAGTTCTTAAGGCAATTTGGCCAACATCTCAAGGATGCTTTTGGTGGTTGGAATATATTTGTTTTAACGGCAGATATGGCTTTGCCAGGACAGTTGCGTATTAAGGAGTCGAAGCGCACCCCCTTATTTAATGGCCCACTGGAATGTAGACTCTTTAAGTTTGAGATGCATCAAAAACGCAATGCGCCAGCAGATTTAGAATAAAAGGATATTTAAGGAAAACGGTAATGGAATTGAAGACATACATGTGCTTGATTTGCGGTTGGGTCTATGATGAGGCCGCTGGTTTGCCTGATGAGGGGATTGCGCCTGGAACGCTTTGGAAAGATGTTCCTATGAACTGGATCTGTCCTGAATGTGGCGCTCGTAAGGAAGACTTTGAGATGATGGCAATTTAATCAATTAGCGAAGGTAGGAGAGTATTTTGGGAAAAAACGAAATTTTATTTGAGCGTGCGCAAAAAATCATTCCAGGGGGTGTGAATTCTCCGGTACGCGCTTTTCGTCAGGTAGGTGGTAC
>JBIISV010000154.1:0-4643 GCA_044340835.1 Polynucleobacter sp. | reverse complement strand
GTCACCTTCACATTCACATCAACCTGATCTGGGGACCCAGGAACATCTTGAGTGGATATATTGGTCTCAGTGAAGTAGCCCATGCGGCCCAAACGTTTTTTTGATAAATCGATTTTTTCACTATCGAACCAAGAGCTTTCAAACTGACGCATCTCACGACGAATCACCATATCGCGTGTTTTTGCATTGCCCGTAATATTAACTTGGCGCACATAGACTCTATAGCCAGGATCTACTACTAAGGTTAAATCAACCTCACTTAAGTCGCGACGAATATCTGGCTGAGGGTTAATGTTTGCAAAAGCATAACCATACGACCCTAGAATTTCTGCAATCGCCTTAGTACTCTCGGTCAGTTTTGCTGATGAGAATGTATCGCCAGACTTGAGGCTAACAAGCTGTATGAGTTCGGCCTCTTTACCCAATAAATCGCCAGCTAAACGCACATCCTTGACAGTGAATTTATTACCCTCACGAATACTAATGGTCAGGTAAATCCCTTTTTTATCCGGAGTAATCGATACCTGGGTAGATTCAATCAAAAATTCAAGATAGCCGCGGTTGAGATAGTACGAGCGAATATTCTCTAGGTCAGCAGTGAGTTTTTGCTTTGAGTACAAATTGTCTTTGCTATACCAAGAAAGCCAACCGCCAGTTTTTAGCTGCATCTGACTTTTAAGAGTGCTTTCGCTAAATACATTGCTACCAATAAAGTTAATTTCCTGAATCTTTGCAACAGGTCCTTCATCGATATTAAAGTAGACCGCCACTTGATTACGTTCAACCGGAGTGACTGTTGCTACTACCTCAGCAGCATACATACCCTTGCCAACATATTGACGCTTGAGCTCTTGCTCTGCTTTATCAATTAGCGCCTTGTCATAGAAACGGGCTTCAGCCACCCCAACAGCCCTCAAGGATTTGCGCACTATTTCTTGGTCAAATTCTTTCATGCCGGTAAATTCAAGCCGAGAAATCGTTGGCCGCTCTTCAACAATCACAATTAATACATTACCCTGCGCCTGAATCTGAACATCCCGAAAGAAGCCAGTGCTATATAGGGACTTAATAGCATCAGCCCCTTTCTCATCTGTAAAGGTCTCACCCACCTGCACCGGCAAGTAACTAAATACGGTGCCTGGCTCAACTCGTTGCAAGCCCTCAATGCGGATATCTTTAATGACAAAAGCATCCGCTGCTTGGACATTGATGCACAGACCAGCAGCAATCAGAGCGACTTGAGCAACAAATAGAGTTGCAGAACGGAAAGAATGGGTCAAAAAATTCAAGGTGACAGGTAGCGTTGCAAATCGTTAAATAAAGCTAGTAAGGAAAGAGATATCAGCAGCAAAAAACCCACTTTTTGGAGCTTTTCCTGAAGGGATAATGAAATTCGCTTACCAGCAACCAACTCCCATGCATCATACAGGAGCTGCCCCCCATCAAGCATTGGTAAGGGCACTAAATTCAAGAGTCCAATACTGATACTCATCAAGGCCAAAAAGGCTACAAATGGTTGCCAGCCTACCTGGGCAGACTTTCCTGCCATATCCGCGATACTGAGGGGTCCCCCGAGCTGCTTTAAGGTCGTTTGTCCAGTAAATAAACCAAGCATTAACCTTGTGGAAACCTTGGTGATTAAATAAACCCGCTCACTGGCAAAGTGGAGGGCATCGATAGGACCTAATTTGAGCTCCTTCCACTCAGAAGGGGGGCTTGGTTGTGGAAGCAAACCAAGTGCCTTCAGGGGATCAGAGTCCGGGGTAATCCGCGGTAAATCACCCTGCTTGAAAGCTTTAATGAAACGACTGCCAGAAGCATCTTGCACCTCTAAAGCAAAGCCCTGCTCTCCAGTGATAGCGTCTAAGAGCATCCAACGCAAAGCATTCCAACTCGGCACAGAATCAAAATCCTCAAGAATCGGGGCACCACTATAGCTAGAAGACAGAGACTGCCAGCCAATCACCTCATCTCCTGCTGTGACCCCTAATTTTGCAGCAAGCGATTGCTCGGGTGGCGCTTGGAGTCGAGCAGGTAGCTGAGGGACGCCCGAGACATAGATTACCGAAAACAAAATAATGGCTAATAGAAAGTTTGCTAAGGGCCCTGCTGCAACGATTAAGGAACGCTGCCAAAGAGGCTTCACATCAAATGACTGTGGGCGCTCTGCAGGGCTGATTGATTGCTCGAGATCACGCCCATCTAATAATTTGACATAACCTCCCAGGGGAATAGAGGCGAGAACCCACTCAGTCCCATTCTGTGCGCGATGAGTAAATAACGGTTTACCAAACCCCAAGGCAAAGCGTAGGACTTTGACACCACATAAACGGGCTACTAGGAAGTGGCCGTACTCATGAAAACTCACAAGCACACCAAGTGTGACCAAGAATGCAGCAAGAGTAATTAAAGCCTGCACCAATACACCAATCTATCTCTTGATATCACGAATGAATTCATTCGCAATGTGACGGGCCTGCATATCTACACCAAGAATTACCTCCAGAGAGTCTGCGGTAACTGAAGGTAGCGCATGTAATGTGCGCTCCACCACCTCTGCAATCTTCAAGTAAGGCAAACCTGTATCTAAAAATGCCGCGACTGCGATTTCATTGGCAGCATTTAAGACTGCGGGTGCTGTGCCTCCTGCCTTGGCGGCAGAAAACGCTAAGCTCAGACAAGGGAATTGAGAGAAATTTGGTTCTGAGAAGCTAAGACCAGAAAACTGTGTCAGATTTAGCTGATCAACCCCAGCATGAATCCGCTCCGGCCAAGCTAATCCATAAGCAATAGGTGTTCGCATATCTGGCTGACCCATTTGCGCCAGTACGGAACCATCTCGGTAACGCACCATAGAGTGCACCACACTCTGCGGATGTATCAAGACTTTTATTTTTTCTAGTGGCAAACCAAATAGCCAAAAAGCCTCGATCACCTCTAGGCCTTTATTCATCATCGTTGCAGAATCAACTGAAATCTTTCTACCCATTACCCAGTTGGGGTGCGCACAAGCTTGTTCAGGGGTAATGCTAGCTAAATCTGCGACTGGTAAATCTCTGAATGGTCCACCAGAAGCAGTTAACCAAAGCTCCTCAACCCCAAAATGGTCTGATGGATTTTTAGTGAAGTGATCTGGTAAGCACTGAAAAATGGCATTGTGCTCACTATCAATTGGTAATAACTCCCCACCACCCACTTTCATGGCTTGCATAAATAAATTGCCTGACATTACCAAGGCTTCTTTGTTAGCCAGCAATACACGCTTTCCTGCCTTGGCTGCAGCTAAAGTTGGAACCAGACCAGCCGCACCCACAATGGCAGCCATTACTGTGTCGCATCCAGATTCAGTTACTGCACTTACTAGGGCTTCAGGCCCATACATTACTTGGGTAGAAATTTTTTTCTCTTGCAGGAGGCGACTTAGTTGCGCCGCGCCATCGGCATCGGATACCACTGCAATAACAGGCTTGAACTCGATACATTGCTCAGCTAAGCGCTCAATTTGTTTTGCTGCAGTCAGAGCCATTACTTTGAAGCGCTCAGGGTGTGAACGGATCACATCTAGGGTATTGACACCAATTGACCCTGTAGAGCCTAGAATAGCAAGTCGTCTCAGGGTCATCAAATAAATCCTGCTAGAAGTGCGGCGATGGGCATAGTTGGAATGAGAGCATCAACGCGATCGAGGACGCCACCGTGTCCGGGCAATAAATGACTGCTATCTTTAACACCAGCTAAACGCTTTAATTGGGATTCAAACAAATCACCAAAGACACTAAAGGCAACCAAGACTGTCACCATCAAGAACATAGGTATCCAGCCAAACTGAATAGCCCATGCACCAAATAAAGTATCGCCAAGAGGCAAATAATTTACACACAAAAATGAATACAAATAGCAAAGTACTAGACCGCCTAGCGCACCTTCAATCGATTTACCTGGACTAATCTGGACTGCAAGCTTATGTTTACCAAAAGCCTTACCAACAAAGTATGCGCCAATATCAGCAATCCAAACCAGGGCGATGCTAGTTAACAAAAAAATCAACCCTAGTTCACGTAAGAAAACCAATGCGAACCACGTTGCAGGGAGAATAATTAAACCCACAATACTGTAGAAGGGTTTGAATTTCTGGAAAGAGAGGTTCGTGCCCTTGGCCAAAATAAATGGTGCGATAAAGAACCAAAATAAGACGGACATCATCAGCAAAGAAAATTGCCATGAAATCGCTTTCATTCCCAATAAAAGCAAAATAATAACTAGGCAAAAAGCGGCATAAAGCCAGGCAGACTTCTTTGCTTCTGGAGCCAGCATACGACTCCACTCCCAAGCAGCAGCCACTAGAGCAACTAAGAAAAAAGTACCTATATAAAAAGGAGGCAAGAAAATTAGGATGGGTAATAGTACTGCCATCAGAATAGTGGCGGTAATAATGCGAGTTTTTAGCATAGGAAGATAGTGTGATGCTTAGACTGCATCACTTGTTGACTCAGAGGCTAGTTGCGCACTAGTACGACCAAAACGACGCTCGCGTTGACCAAACCAATCAAAGGCCTTATGTAACTCAGCTTCATCAAAATCAGGCCAGAGTATGTCCGTGAAATACAGCTCGGTATAAGCCATTTGCCACAGCAAGAAATTAC
>JBIISV010000153.1:0-4676 GCA_044340835.1 Polynucleobacter sp. | reverse complement strand
GCTCTTTTGCATCTAGTGGATCAGGTCTACCATGACCCACATCACAAAATGGGCAACGACGCGTACATTTATCACCCATGATCATGAAGGTGGCAGTGCCCTTACCAAAACATTCGCCAATATTAGGGCAGCTCGCCTCTTCACACACTGTTACTAACTCATTCTCACGGAGAATCTTTTTAATCTCAGAAAAGCGAGAATTCACAGTGGCCGCTTTTACCCGAATCCAATCTGGCTTTTTGAGCACTTGCTCCAAAGGAATGATCTTGATTGGAATACGTGCAGTCTTCTCGCTGGACTTTTGCTTACGGGAAGCGTCGTAGTGAAGATCCTGCCGACTATTGCTAGTCACAGTGGAATCGAGGTCTGGCTTTATGGTGGTCATGATGAAATCAGTTGCTTTTGCAAATGCCCTAAAAGGATTTGGCTAATAATGTCTATATTGTCCTTGATCCCAAGAGATTGCATATCAATCGTCCTTAAGCCCTCATAACCGCATGGGTGAATGCGGCCAAAAGCCTCTAAATCGGTGGATACATTTAAGGCAAGCCCATGATAGGAGCATCCCTTGGAGACTTTGAGGCCTAAAGCGGCAATCTTGGCGCCACGAAACTCCAGCGCAATTGAGCTCTGCTCACCAATATAAATGCCAGGCGCGCCAGGATGTCTTTCTGCTTGAATACCAAAATCTGCGAGGGTATCAATCAAGGCCTGCTCAATACGAGATACTAGCTCTTTAACAAAAATCCCTAAACGCCTGAGATCGAGTAGCAGATACACCACGATTTGCCCAGGCCCATGATAGGTAATCTCACCCCCACGATCTACCTGAATTAAGGGAATCTGATTGCTCGGTGAATGCAAATTACCTGGATTGCCCGCCAAACCTAACGTAAAGACTGGAGAATGTTCAAGGATCCAAATTTCATCTGGGGTATCGCTATCTCGCTGCTGCGTGAAATCCCGCATCGCCTGATAAGTCGACTCGTAATCGGCTAGCCCGAGCTGTTTTACTAATAAACGCATTCAGGCAGTTTAGAGAACAACGCTAACTAAGGGATGTGTAGAGAGAGTGCGATACAACTCATCTAGCTGCTCACGGCTAGTAGCGGTGATCGGCAAAGTAATGCCTAAATAATTTCCATCCTTAGAGGGTCGTTGCTCAACCTTACTCTCGTCCAAGCTAGGATCAAATTGACGGGCAATGTGCAAAATTGCAGGAAGGTATTCTGGATTCGCTTTACCCATTACCTTAATCGGGAACTCGGATGGGTATTCTATGAGAGATTTTTTTTCTTCAGTCATGCGTTTTATACCTCTTTCTTTATTATCAATTCATTGCTTACGGTGATCAGGCATACCCAGCCAAGCACTAGTAATGATGCTCCGAATACAATGCAAACGTCGATGGAAAAAATGATCCGCTCCTGGCACGACTTGAACCGTTAACTCTTGAGGTCGCGCCCAATCTAAAACATTGATCAAGGGAATAGTTTCATCTACCTCGCCATGAATCAAGATCGTATCGGCAGGCACTGGGGCTAATGCCCACTTGCCAGCGGCACTACCTACCATCACTAAGCGCTCAGCTGGGCGGCCCAACTCTGCCAATCGCTGCACTAAATGCGTGCCAACAAAACTTCCAAATGAAAAGCCAGAGACTACTAAAGGTAAGATATTTGCAGTATCAACCCAAGACTGCCGTGAGGTTGCCTCAAATTGATTCCAGCTCGAAGGCGTTCGCATCCAATCCGTAACATGCAGCAAATCTTCCATCTCGCCCACGCCATCATCATGCACGCCCGCAGTAGCACCCACGCCACGAAAGTTGGGCCGCACACTCACATAACCCAATTGATTGAAAGCACGTGCCATCGTTTGCGCAACCTTGTTATCCATGGTTCCGCCCATCAAGGGATGTGGATGTGCAACTAATGCTAAACCCCTCACTGAAAAACTGGGGTTATCTTTTAATTCATCGGGAAGGTCGATTGACATTTCAGTCTGACCTACAACACCTTCAATATGAATGATTTTAGTGCGGCTATTCATGAGAATACTTTCTGAAATCTTTTTTACGCTAGCTGCAGACGCTCAACTGGATGCCCTTGTATTAAATGCGATTGGATAATTTCTTCAATATCCTCAGAATCAATAAAGGTATACCAAATACCCTCTGGATAAATCACTGCCACCGGGCCATCAGCACAACGATCTAAACAGCCTGCTTTATTAATGCGGATTTTTCCTGGGCCATTTAGTCCAAGTTCTTTAATGCGCTTTTTTGCGTAATCGAATAATGCAAATGCATTATGGCGGTCACAACAATCTTCGCCATTACTGCGCTGGTTTAGGCAGAAAAAAACATGGTGTTTGAAGCTCATATGTAATCTCAATTAAGGTTTTAAATGAAAGGCGACTCTATTTCGAAGCACCCAAAACAAAGCTAATGGCAACCATACTACTGAAACCCACTGCATTAATTCATTAAAGTGTAATAATCGCCCTTGATACCAATGCCGCAAAGTCAGAGTGAAGTAAGGGTTGTCCGGCAAAAAGTTGATTGCTATGGTGGCGCTAAGCAAACACAGGAGTGCTAGCCAAACCTTGGTTGCTTCAGTAAATTTGAGGGCTCGCCTCAAAAGAAGGCTCCCCAGTAACATTCCCCAGATAGCCCCCGCTGTGAGCCAGAGCAAGCTCAGTTCCACCCCGAATTGCAATGCAGTAAAGGCGATCTTTACCAGTACGGTAAAGCAAAGTAAGCTAATTAAGATCTTCCATTGAGGCGCCTTAGTGCGCATTCCCAGAGACAGTAAAAGCCCTGTACCGAGCCAGCAGATTGCTGTAATGATGGACTCCTGAACAACATGATTTACCACCATAGTTCCCCAGTCGACAGAGGCAAAAATCGCATGGCCCCACACCCCTGTGCCCAACCAAGAGCTTTGAGGGTAAATCTGTGCCCAAGGGAAGAGAAGAAATAAGGCGCATGCAGCCCAGTTCAAGCCAAACCACTGGTCAAACCGTCGGCGTACTGCACTGCCAGAGAGCCAGTGGGGACCCAAAGGAATGGCTAATAAGGCGCCTAGCAAACCACCCAACACATTTGCCCACCAATCCATCTGGCTTGGTATCCGAGTGGGTAACCAGGTTTGTAATGATTCCACGCTAAAAGCCAATGCAGCACTGAAGCTCAAAGCGATACCCAGAGCAACAAAATTACGCCACCGAGGGTAGCAGGCAAAGACCAATAGGAAGCCTAAGGGGATATAAGCCAAGACATTAACCGAGACATCAAAGAGTGTAATAAAGCGTGGTAACGGGGCATCTAACCATGCCCAAGCAGCAATTCCATTGTAGATGTTGAAATCAAAGGGATTGAGGCTGACATAAATGATCAAAAGCGCATAACTCAAGCTAATAGCTCTGGCCAAAGGCATGGCCTGGAGAGGCCAAACAAACTTACGAGGACGCTGATCTTCGAGATGCATTCCCTTATTCTAGGTCAGCTAGCTCAGATCTTTCTACAATAGGTCAATGAGCCCGAATTGCATCCTAGAACGCGTTGCCACCACCAAATCCACCAATGATGATTTATTGCTTCGTTGGCGTGCCGGGGAATTGATTGACCCCATTGCTCGAATCACCCACGAGCAGACAGCAGGTAAAGGTCGAGCTGGAAGAGTTTGGTTATCTAAGCCAGAAGATACCCTATGCTTTTCTTTAGCCTACCCCTTCCATCAGCGACCTAGTGAGCTGAGCGGCCTCAGCCTAGCGATTGGCCTAGCCGTCATTACCGGCATTGCTGCCGCCTTGGGAACGAGTGAAGCTGCCCTTCATCAACAAGGCCTGCGACTGAAGTGGCCCAATGATCTACTCCTGAATAATGCCAAGCTTGGTGGCATTCTCATTGAGGGCGGCCAAACCAATCCAAGTGCGCCCACCTGGATGGTGATTGGACTCGGCCTAAACTTGCGTAATGCGGATGTCATGCAACAGAATTTAGGGACGAACTCATCCTTCGGTGTGGCCGCCTTAGATCAATTGCTGCCGCATAAAACGATGATTCCCGATACGGAGTTTATTTGGCTAAAACTGATTGAATCGTTTGAAAAGTCTTTATCTGAATTCAATCAGCATGGCTTTGGGTATTTTCAAAATCGCTGGAAGCAATGGGATGCGTATCACGGGCAATCTGTTTGTATTTCTGGTGCCGGCAAAGAATCTATATTCGGCATCACAGACGGAGTAGATAACAATGGCGCACTACTCCTAAATCAACATGACAAAACGATCACCATACATGCAGGCGATGTTTCTTTGCGAGTTCAATCATGAGCCTATATTTAGTATTTGATCTTGGTAACACTCGGCTTAAATGGGCTGCTGTCGAATCCACACAAAACATTACTGACCGTAATAAAAAACTGTGGGCTTATTCTGGATCAATCAGTAATACTTCTTTCAAATCACCTGAGCTACGCGCAGAGCTAGCAGATTACATTTCTAAAACCATGCCAAAGCCTGATGCAATTGGCTTTTGCTGTGTTGCTGGTGATAGCGCGCTTGCAAATCTGCGTAGTCTTTTTCCAGAATGGCAGGACCTCGATTGGAAGCAGCTTACCGGTAATAGTTCGTATGAAGGCATGCGCACGCTCTATCAAGACCCCAACAAG
>JBIISV010000035.1:0-16157 GCA_044340835.1 Polynucleobacter sp. | reverse complement strand
TTTGGATGCCAGGCAAAATACGGGTAGGGCGTACATTCGCATACTGATCAAAACCTTGGCAGATTTTGAGGCGTAGGCCCCAAAGCGTAATATGATCTGGAATATTTGGATCTCCAGCAGACCCAAACAAGATTGCATCTTTAGAGCGCAAAGGTTCCAGTCCATCCACAGGCATCATGACACCATGTTTGCGATAGTAGTCACCACCCCAATCAAAATGTTCAAAATTGAACTCGATATTTTTATTGTGGGCTGAAAGAGCATGGAGTACTTTTTCACACTCAGGAATCACTTCTTTACCTATTCCATCTCCAGGAATAGAGGCAATCTGATATTTTTTCATTTTTAGTTGGGAAAATTAGGGGTTATTGGGAGAGTCCGTATTCTATGATGATTACAAAATCCCATTGCTTTATTAAGCAAGTCATATGAAGTCACACCATGATGTTTTGTCTGCCTACTTGTGAGATAACTGATATTAGGGTTTTTACTAGGTAAATATCCCCAAAAAATATGCACTTAATAACTTTTCTGCGTTTAACGTCATTTATGCTATGGTTAGGGCTATTTTTCAAAGCTGGTGTTCATAATTAAATATCTTGGAGGTGACTAAATTGAATTCATTTCAATCAAAACGAAGCATGATCAAGGGTGTAGTAGCAACTTGTATTTTTGCGGCTGCGAGTTCAATTGCCAGCTTTTCATATGCGCAGGCGGACAACTATCCGTCAAGGCCTATTACTGTAGTGGTACCATTTTCTACGGGTGGACAAAATGATCGTATGTCCCGTGCAATGGCCCCATTCTTGCAAAAATATCTCGGCCAACCTATCCAAATTGTAAACAAAGGCGGTGCTGGTGCTCAGTTAGGACATACCTACTTTTTACAACAGCCCGATGATGGCTATACCATCTTACAAACATCCGTCAATTACATCCCCTTGAATATTGGTTTAACAAAAGCACCATTCAAATTGGATGACTTTGAGATGGTTAACTTACCATCAAACGATTACACCATTTTAGCTACCGCTGCTGGCTCCAAAATTAAGACCTTGGAGCAAGTCTTGAGTATGCTTAAGAAGGATCCAAAGAGTGTGAGCATTGGGGTTCAGCCTGCTTCAGCTGACCTCATGAACTTAACTCTATTGCTAGACGCAAATGGCATTGATATTAAAAATGTTCGTGTTGTTACCTTTGCTGGCGGCGGCCCAGCTCGTAATGCAGTATTAGGCGGAACAGTTGATGTGGGCTTGGTTGGTGCTGAAGGCTTCATTCCCATTAAAGAGCGGATTCTTGGCTTAGCTTTTTTCGACAAAAAACGTAGCCCTGACTTTCCAAACGTACCCTCCATTGAAGAGATTGCAAAAAAAGAAAAATTTGTTGCTGACTATGTACCTGGCTCTCAACGTGGGTGGGTTCTACATAGCACTATGAAAACAAAAAATCCAAAACAGCATGCTGCTTTGGTAAAAGCAATTACCCAGGCATCCCAGGATCCTGAATTCATTAAGATAGCTAAAGGCCAGTCCTTGCCAGTTGAATGGTATGGCCCGCAACAATCTCAAAAGATGTATCTGAATGCTTCAAGTATTTTGTTGATTAACCTTGATAGTATTCGAGCCAAGTAATAGTTTTTACATAACATTTAACAAAGCAATAAATGAATTCAAAATTAAGATTTGATGTCGATTACGGCCATTTACTATTTATAGCCTTAATTGCCAGTTGGGTAACTTGGTACTGGATGAGTGCTAGAGCAGTTTCTCTAAGTCCAGAGAACTTATTGATCATTCAGCCAGTATCAGCCCTTGTCTTAATATTTCTTGCTTGTCTTTTACCGCAATGTTTGCGCTCGCAATCTATTCCAGATGATTTAAAGCCAGAACCCCTTAGCAAAATTGAATTTTTTAAAATTGTAGGGGTGATGCTGGCAATGTTTGGCCTGGTATACGTCATGTTTACCGTTGGCTTTGATGTGGGAGTGCTATTTTTCTCCGTCATCGTATGCATGATTTGTGGTGAAAGACGCCCCTTGGTGGTTGGTATTTATGCCGTTGTAACCACCTTTCTGATGGTGAAGGGCTATAAGATGCTCATTAGCTTCCCAATGCCCACTTTGTACCTATAAGATCTCTCCTTTTCCCTTAGTAATTCATTAAAAGTTAAAAAATGTTTGATATATCAGCATTAATGGCGGCGATCGGTCTGATGACGGGCTCATTAGATACTTGGCTGTGGGTCATTCCCGGCATTGCCATTGGTTTATTTTTCGGGGCACTTCCCGGCGTTTCTATCACCATGGCGATGGCATTAACTTTGCCAATCTCGATGTACATGGATTTTTTATCTGCAATCATTTTCTTAACCTCAGTGTATACAGGGGCAGGGTATGGTGGATCCATTCCAGCGGTATTAATTAATATTCCTGGCACTTCGGCTGCAGTTGCGACCACCTTCGATGGCTATCCTATGGCTCGGAAGGGTATGCATAACGAAGCACTTGGCGCGGCCCTCGGTGCGTCAGTTATTGGGTCCGTTATTTCTTATTTAGTGCTTTTATTTTTAGTGGTGCCGATTGCAGATTTAGTCATCAAGATTGGCCCTATTGAAATGTTTGGCATAGCCCTTTGGGGTATGTTGATGATTGGCTCTTTAACAGGCCCATCTATTCTGAGGGGTTTTGTTGCTGGTGGTCTTGGAGTTTTGCTGGGCACCATCGGTATGAATACCGTTGGCTTCATTAGAGGAACTTTAGACATTCCAGAGCTATTAGATGGAATTGGCCCTATTCCTGCTTTGATGGGCTTGTTAGCCTCAAGTCAGCTGCTTGGTTTGGTTAGCGCAAATTTTATTATTGATAATAAAAATGCGAGATCCCTCAGCGCAACGAAGATTATGACGGGCTTTATGGCGGTTTTCAGATATAAAGTCACCATGCTTCGTGGCACAGTGATTGGCATGATTATTGGTGCTGCACCTGGTGTGGGAGCTTCAGTATCCAACTTGCTGTCCTATTCTGATGCTAAGAGACGCTCTAAAACTCCAGAGAAGTTTGGTAAAGGGGACATCGAAGGCGTGATTGCTGCTGAGGCAGGAAATAGTAGTGGGGAAGGTGGTTCAATGGCCACCACTCTTTCATTAGGTATTCCGGGCGGTGGTGCTACTGCCGTTATCTTGGCTGCTTTCGCCATGCACAATATTGTTGTTGGCCCTAGCTTTATAGATAAGAGCAAAGATTTAGTTTATGTATTGATTATTAATAACATTGCCCAATGTTTATTCCTTATACCGGTTGGCTTAATATTTATTTACTTTGCCGGTTCAATTGTTAAAGTACCAATTCGCTTCCTAATACCAACGGTATTGATTATCTCTGTTTTTGGTTGCTTTGCCACAGATGGTAATACTGCCGGCGCCATTACTTTATGCATCTTCTCCGTCATTGGTTGGACTATGGCACGTTACCACTATCCTCCTTCAGCAATGGTTGTGGGCTTGTTACTAGGTGGCATGTTTGAGACTGAGGCGATTAAGTCCATGCAATTGAGTTCAGGTAATATATTCTATTTCTTAGAGCGACCAGGTGGCGTTGCCATTTTTGTCCTCATTCTGCTTTCTACAGGTTATGCAGTCTACGATAAGTTTAAAAAGAAAGCGGCACAAAGCGTATAAATATATTGGACCCGTTTTATGGGTCCAATATCCTTTTAATGTTTCTACAAATCATGGAGAGAATTTAAATGTCAAGCAACACCTCTAATAAACAGAGCCTTACAGGCTATGCAGCTCAGTTTGTCTGCGATACTCAGTTAAAGGATTTACCAGCTGATGTGATCGAGCTTGGTAAAAAATCGATGTTAGATGGTATTGGTCTGGCCATTTCCGGTTCAGTCGCTAAGTCTGGCGAACTTGTTAGAACCTACTTAAAGGCACAAGGGGTTACTTCTGGAACCTCTACCGTGATTGGTTCAAATATTAAAACTGCGCCACGGTTTGCTGCATTTGCTAACGGCGTTGGTGTGCATGCTGATGATTATGATGACACCCAGTTAGCAGTTGCCTCGGATCGTGTTTATGGTTTGCTAACGCATCCAACTGCTCCCGCTTTACCATCCGCGATGGCAGTCGGTGAGCAGTTAAATTCTTCTGGTGCCAATGTATTTTTAGCCTATCAATTAGGCGTGGAACTTGAATGCAAGATTGCTGAGGCGATCAATCCAAGACATTACCAAACAGGCTTTCATGCAACTGCAACTTGCGGAACATTTGCATCTGCCGCGGCTTCTGGCAAATTAATGGGTTTAAACCCAGAAACCATGCGTCGTGCGCTTTCTATCGCCGGTAGTCAGTCTGCAGGATTGCGTGAAAACTTTGGAACGATGACTAAGCCATTTCATGCTGGTCGAGCATCCGAGAGTGGTATTGTGGCTTCTGAATTTGCCTCCATTGGTTGGACGGCAACGGATGTCATTCTTGAGTCTCCACGTGGATTCTTTAGTGCTGCTGGTGGTGGCTATGATGAGGCATCCATCCTTGGCAAACTTGGCAATCCTTGGACATTCTCGTTTCCAGGCGTATCGATTAAGCCGCATCCATCAGGATCCTTAACTCATCCTGGTATGACTGAATTACTAAGGCTCATTAAGGAGCACAATATTCAAGCCAAGGACGTAGCATCTGTCAAGGTCGGTACTAACCACAATATGCCTAATGCCTTGATTCACCACAAGCCACAAAATGAGCTACAAGCAAAGTTCTCTATGGAATTTTGTATGGCTATCTTATTGATAGAGGGTAGGGCAGGTTTGTCAGAGTTCACTGATGAGGTGGTATTGCGCCCAGATGTGCAAGAGCTTATTTCTCGAATCGATTTTGGCGTTGATGATGAAGCTGAGCGCGCTGGTTTCCATAAAATGACAACGATCCTAACGATTAATATGAAAGATGGCAAAGTCATCCGTGGTATTGCTGATTTTGGTAGAGGTAGCCCAGCAATACCGATGAGTTATGACGAGGTGGCAGATAAGTTTCGTGAAAACTGCCAGTTTGCTCAGTTTTCTTCGAGTCGCGCCGAAGAGGTTATCAACATCGTCCGTAGTATTGAGAGCTTGAAATCGATTAAAGAGCTTACTGCGCTATTGGCGATTTAAGTTAAATAGTATGATCTATTGATGCTCCAGCTAGCTAGCGTATTAAAAATGTTCGCTAGTTGGACATTTTCACCCATTGGTCATGGTGAATAAGTCGGTATGAATTAAAGAAATTCATTGGGGTTTAGAAATGAAGGCAATTCAAAATGTACTTTCATAAGTTAATGCTCAAACAGCGACTGTCTGAGTTAAAGGTGCTTTTAACAACTCCTGCCGGCTTGACTGGATTGCTGCTCAATATTGGGCATGCGATTGATCACATGTTTCTATTAATCTTTGCGGTAGCCGTTTCTTCTATCGCCGCAGATTTTGGATTTTCTAGCTGGGAAGATCTAATGCCTTACAGTGTTGGGGCTTTTGTATTTTTCGGTTTAGGCGCTTTGCCTGCAGGCCGCTTGGGTGATTTATATGGCCGACGTATCTTAATGATCATCTTTTTCTTTGGTATGGGCCTTACATCCATTCTGGTAGCGCTATCTCAAAATGCTTGGCAATTAGCAATCGCACTTTCCTTTTTGGGTGCAATTGCCTCTATTTATCACCCTGTTGGCATTCCGATGTTGGTGCGCGACTCTCAGAAACCAGGGAAGGTGATTGGGATTAATGGTTTGGCTGGTAATTTCGGAATTGCTATAGCTGCAATCTTGACTGGTTTCTTGGTTAGCTGGATCAGCTGGCGTGCTGCTTTTTTTATTCCAGGAATATTTGCCATCATTTGCGGAATTATTTTTATTAAAGTGGCCCCTAAAGAGTCGGAGGCGCCTGCAAAGAGCAAAAGACCCAAAACAGCTCAACTGTCTAAACGGGAATTGGCTAAGGTATTTATGGTGATGACAGTAACGGCTGTAACTGGATCTGCCATTTTTACTTTTATGGTGAATGGCAATATGCAAATATTGGGCAATGGTTTTAAAGGACAAATTGAGAATCCTGCCGTTCTTGGTACTTTATTAGCAATTATTTATATGGTTGCTTCATTTGCTCAAATTTTGGTGGGTAACTGGATAGACCGTTTTTCAATGAAGCGACTGCAGCTTTGGATCGCACTCGTGCAGATTCCCTTGTTAGTTTTTATTGCTTACGCTGATGGCTGGATATTATTTATTGCCCTATTAGTGGGAATGGCTTTTATATTTGGTTCCATTCCATTTAATGACACCATGATCATTCGTTACGTTGATGACCAAATTCGCTCGCGCGTTGCTGGCATGCGCTATACCGTTTCTTTTGCCATTAGTTCGCTGGCCGTTTGGCTATTAGGGCCCATGGTCAAAGATAAAGGTTTCTTATTTTTGCTGTTGATGATGGCTGTTATTGCCCTAATCAGAGTAGTTTTCATTCTGCAATTGCCAGATGACAGTAATTATCATAAGGCGAGTCAGTCTCAATAAGGCACCGAAGAGTCTCTGATGAGACTCTTTTTCATCAGGATATAAGATGGCAATCGTGATAGAAGGTTTTAAGGAATCTGTCATTGAGATTCCCTCTGCCGATGGTCTTATCCATATTTCCTGTCAGACGGCTGGCAGCGGACCCCCTTTATTATTACTTCATGGTTTTCCTCAAACCAAAGCCATCTGGCGACAGATTGCCCCGAAATTGGCGAAGAAATTTAGTGTAGTTTTAACGGATCTTCGAGGCTATGGCGCTTCATCGAAGCCATTTGGTCAAGCGGATCATTCCACCTACTCAAAAAGAGCAATGGCTGCTGATCAGCATGCGGTCATGCAGCAGCTAGGACATCAAACATTCTTTCTCCTAGGCCATGACCGAGGTGGTCGTGTTGCCCACCGTTTAGCGATGGATTTTCCAGAGAGTGTAGAGCGCTTGATGGTGTTAGATATCTCGCCAACGCTCACCATGTATGAGAATACCAATATGGCATTTGCAAAGGGCTATTGGCATTGGTTTTTCTTAATACAGCCACACCCTATTCCTGAAACCTTGATTGGAGCTAACCCAGAATTTTGGCTTAGAAATCATATGGGTAGACATGCCGGCACCGGAATTTTTGATTCATTATCTTGGGCAGAATATCTTGCGGCTGCAAGCAATCCAGAGTCCATGCATGCTATGTGTGAGGACTATCGCGCGGCAGCTTCCATTGACTTAATTCATGATCAGGCTGACCGCAATGATGGCAAGAAATTGACGATGCCACTGAGAGTCCTTTGGGGTAATCATGGTTTAGTGGCTCAATGTTTCTTGCCGATTGAAGATTGGCAGAATGTGGCGAAGCTTGTTACAGGAAGGGGGCTTCCTTGTGGGCACTACATTCCTGAGGAGTTAGCGCAAGAGTTGTTAGAAGAAGTTGAGCTATTTTTTAATTAGAAAATTATAAAAGGCTGCATGCGATCTCTTATTGAGATTCAGCGTGACCAACTCCACCTCAAAAAACTTACTTCGATAGTTTTGGTAGTCTATTGGAGTTCGCTGGCCAAGTTAAGTTAATTTGAGGATCAATCTTCAGTAGTTTCTGATTCTTGCCCGGGTAATCAACGCGTGATAATAGATCTGCAATGAGATTAAGGTGAGCAATCTTCTTGTCATTTGCGACAATCACAGTCCATGGTGCGGCTGCGGAATTGGTTTTTTTAAGCATGTTATTCCTAGCGTCGGAATATGCATCCCACATCATTTGTGCTTTTTGATCTATTGGACTTATCTTCCACTGCTTTAATGGATCCTTGGCGCGATCTTTGAGGCGAATGGCTTGCTCTAGTTTACTGATATCAAGGTAGTACTTGATCAGCTGAATGTCAGATCTAACTAATAAGGATTCAAACTCATTAACCGTATCCATAAATTGCTTATATTGCGCATCGGTACAAAAACCCATCACTTTTTCGACGCCGGCACGGTTATACCAACTGCGGTTAAATAATACGAATTCTCCAGCGCTAGGAAGCTGGGCAATATACCGTTGAAAATACCATTCACCTTCCTCTCGAGGAGAGGGTTTGTTAAGAGCAACGACTCTGCTATCTCTAGGACTTAAATGCTCTGCAATGCTTTTAATTGAGCCATCCTTACCTGCGGCATCTCGCCCCTCAAATATCACTAAGAGACGTTTCCCTTTTTTAATCGTATGACGTTGGAGTTTGACTAATTCAATCTGTAGCAGCCTTAAGTCGGCCTCATAAGTATTTTCCGAGATAACAGATTTACTCACTGGTAGATTTTGCTTGTCATGAAATTATTATGTGGCTGTTGTTGCGGTAACCACTTTCTTAGCAGGCACTTTTTTAGCGGGTGCCTTCTTCGCTACTACTTTTTTTGCAGGGGCTTTCTTGGTTACCACTTTTTTGACCGGAATCTTTTTTGCAGGGGCTTTCTTGGCAACTACTTTTTTTGCTGGAACTTTTTTCTCTAGTTTATCTAATGCCTTAGAAAGTTTGTCAATCAACTTTTCTCTTTCAGTTTCTAACTTATCTAATTTTTTTAACAATTGCTTTACTAATTTCTTCTGACTCATGATTTACTCCTTTGAAGAGGGTGCTGATATTTATCTATTTGTAATTAGATAATGCCTAAATTTGATCCTACTTTCTATTGCGAATACTTTCAAGCGATTGTGACAGTTAGGACTATATTTAATTTAATGCTACATTGAAGAAGGATGTTTAAGACATTATTCTCTCTCCCGCGAACCGTCTGGCTCATTGGCTTGATTAGCTTCGTTAATGACGCTGCTAGTGAGATGCTTTACCCATTGATGCCTCTATATCTTGCAACCGTCCTCATGGCGGGACCAAAGACCCTAGGTCTTATTGAGGGAATTGCTGAGGCTACGTCCAGTATCTTTAAGTTAGTTTCGGGTGTGATTGTTGATAGAACGAAAAAGTCTAAGCCTTGGATTGTGCTTGGTTACTTCTTGGCTGGTATTGGTAGGCCCCTCATCGCCTTTGCAAATTCTTGGACATGGGTATTGTGTATTCGCTTTACAGATCGCATTGGTAAGGGGCTGAGAAGCTCGCCACGAGATGCCTTATTGGCAGAGAGTGTTTCACCAAATCACCGCGGCCTTACGTTTGGCTTGCATCGTTCACTGGATAATGCTGGCGCCGTCTTTGGACCTTTAATTGCAGCCCTTTTACTATCATTGCACGTTCCATTGAGGGATATCTTTTTATGGGCGATAGTACCTGGCGTCATTGCCGTTGTTTTAGCGCTGTGTTTAAAAGAGCCGGCTCGGGAAGAGGTAGTAGTTCAATCCTTCTCATGGTCACTCGAAGGCTTTCCCCCGCAGTTCAAACGTTATATTTTGGTGGCCGGTATTTTTGCTTTAGCAAATTCATCAGACATGTTTTTATTACTCAGAGCTAAGGAGTTGGGTGTTCCACAAGAGCAAATTCCTTTGCTCTGGGCGGGCGTCTCCTTGATCACCACACTATTTGGTACACCACTATCGGCCCTCTCAGATCGATTTAGCCGTAAGAACCTCATTTTGATTGCCTGGCTTGCTTTTGCATTTTTTTACGTAGCGATGAGCTTTGCCGGCATCACGATTTGGATGCTCTTCGGGCTATTTGCTATCTATGGATTATTCAAGGCAGCCACTGAAGGTGTGGAAAAGGCCTTAGTGGCTGATTTGGCTCCCAAGGGAATGGCGGGTACTGCTTTTGGCTGGTTTAATTTGATTACCGGCTTGATGTTGTTACCAGCTTCCTTGATGTTTGGTTGGCTTTATGAAGCCTTTGGCTCCCAATATGCCTTCCTCTTCTCAGGCTCTTGTGCGGTACTGGCATTTCTATTGCTCGCTTTTTGGGTTTTTACCCCTCCCCAAAAAAACAAAAACCCAGATAAATAGCTTATCTGGGCTATTTGCCACCAAGTGGCAATGTAGGATTACTCTGGATGGAAGTTATTACTAGCCATGAAGCTAATCGTTCTCTCAAAGCCAAGGATCCGAATATAGCGCCAAGCGATATCGCGATACTTGCTATCTAGATAGCCTATAGCAACCTCAGGCGTCCTATTGGATAGGTCGATTTGTTGAATAGAACGGGCCCAGCGTTTGAGTCTTGTTGACATATTTGTCACCTCCATGTCCATACAACGCATGGAAAAGTGGCTGAGATGACAGGAAATACACAATTTTTTAATAAATTGTCTAAAAAGGGTTAATTACCGGTTTTTTCGATTACTAATCTTGTATTTCAGCTGCTTCAAGTGCCTTTTTGGCTGCTTTGGCACGTGCTTTGATGGGTTTAAGGTATAGCAGTAGGCAAACAAAAGCAATGGTTGCAAGGATAGTTTCTAGGGCGGCCATCCAGAAATTAGCCCCCGTTTCCAGAATTCGGACCAAGCCTTCCGTGATATAGAGCAAGATCAGCATGGATGCCCATTGCATGGTGTAAACCTGGCCCTTCCAGACTCCTGGAATGGCAAATAGTAGGGGAATACCTTTGAGGATAAGCCAGGAGCCGCCTGGCCTCAGCGGGGAAATAAACCATTCCCAAGAAATACAGAGAATGAATAAGTCCACAAAAGCAGCAGTTGCAATCAGCTGGTACGGATCTTTATTACGCCAATCCTTGAGCATCCCTTATCCCTGCTTCAGTTTGAGTGCGGTGAGCGCAAGACGCTTACCTTGCGCAATAGCCAGCCGTTGCTCCTCTGCACTGATCGGCGCTCTGCCATCGGCGTGTGCCAGGTGAGTTAAGCCATAAGGACTGCCGCCAGTAGTGGTGCTCATCAGATCTGGTTCGCTATAAGGTATGCCCATAATCATCATGCCATGGTGAATTAGGGGAATCATCATGGTGAGCAAAGTACTCTCTTGTCCGCCATGCAGGCTGCCGGTGCTGGTAAAGACGCAGGCTGGTTTGCCAATTAGGGCGCCATTGAGCCACTCTGATGAGCTGCCATCCCAAAAGTATTTCATGGGAGCGGCCATATTGCCAAAGCGGGTAGGCGAGCCAAGAGCTAGGCCAATGCATTCCTGTAAATCTAAATACTCCGCATAAGGGGCGCCATCTGCGGGAACTACAGCCTCGGTAGTCTCACAGACTGTTGAAACAGCTGGTACGGTGCGTAGTCTGGCATTGATTCCAGGGACGCTCTCGATGCCTTCGGCAATGAGGCGCGCCAAGTCTCTGGTTGCACCATAACGGGAGTAGTACAAAACTAAAATATCGGATTGGCTCATATTCTTATCTTATCTCTTATGATATGGGCGATGCGCCTCATACGGAATCCTCAATTATGGCTCTCTCTTGGAAAAGAGATCTGGGAGCGTAATCGAGATCAAAATTTGAAGCAAGTAGCGGCTAGTTTGGCTTTTACAACTATTCTTGCATTAATTCCGATGCTGACTGTTGCCTCAATTCTGATTGGTTACCTGCCCAGCGTAGTGCGTATTAAGTACGCTTTTCAGGCATGGTTATTGGATACCTATATGCCGGGTGGGCTAAATCAGCAGGTTTTTAATTACCTAGACCAATTCTCGGCTCAGGCTAGGGGATTGACCTTGATTGGGCTATTGGCACTTGTGATCACCACCATTATGACTCTAGCTGTTATCGAGAGCGCCTTTAATCAAATCTTTCGCGTGACTCAACGTCGGCCCATTCTGAAAAAGATAGCGATCTACTCAGCAGCTACGATATTGGGCCCCATCTTGCTGGGTCTCGGCACCTACTTGAGCGGTCTCTTGTTTAGCGCTGCAGAAGGTTGGACTGAGGCACTTAGCTTTGGGTTGGGATTTATTGCCACAGTCGTTCCCGTGCTTTTGGCTATGTCTGTTTTTTCATTAGCCTACAAAATCCTCCCTTACACACAAATTCAGTGGCGTGATGCATTGGGTGGCGCTTTTTTTGCCGCATTGACGTTTGAGCTGATGAAGTTTGGCTTTGGACTATTTCTGACCAATGACGACTTTTACAAAACCGTTTATGGCGCTTTTGCCATCTTGCCCTTGGCACTCATTTGGATTTACCTTACTTGGTGGATCACTTTAGCTGGTGCCGTCGTCGTATCAAATCTCCCAAGCATTCGAAGTGGGGTTATTAGGGTTATTCGTTACTGAAATCTCCTATTCGATCCTTGATTCTGTATTGGGTTGAGAATATATTGGTCTGATAGAGGCTCATTGCAGGGGACAAGATGAAAGTGTCTGACATATTGCGCGTGAAGGGCGGTACGCTATTTACAGTCGCACCGGATACTGCCTTGCAAACAGCGGTTTTAGTGATGAGCGAGCATGATATTGGCTCATTAGTGGTCATGGAGTATGACAAATTAGTGGGTATTTTGACCTTCCGAGAAGTCATTGGAGCTTTGGCTAAACACCATGGCCAGCTTGATGATCTGAAAGTCCGGAGTGTGATGAACGCTAGAGCACTAACGTGCAGCATGGAAACCGAGATCGAGGAGGTTAGTCGCATGATGCTGGTTGAGCACGCGCGCTATTTACCGGTTATGAATCAAAAGCTACTCATGGGTGTGATTTCTTTCTACGATGTCGCTAAATCCGTTGTTGAGGCTCAGGATTTTGAAAATACCATGCTCAAGGCTTATATCCGTGATTGGCCAGAAGAGGCTGAAAAGACTGCTTCCTAGCCCCTGAGCCTGACAGATGACATAATATCGTTATGTCAGGAAATACATTAGGCCTCCTCTTTACCGTTACCACATTTGGTGAGTCCCATGGCCCCGCAATTGGCGCCGTTGTTGATGGCTGTCCTCCGGGGATGATATTGAGTGAGGCGGATTTACAGATTGATTTAGATCGACGTAAACCAGGAACTTCTCGTCATGTGACGCAACGTAAAGAGGCTGATCAAGTTGAAATTTTATCTGGTGTTTATGAGGGTAAAACGACTGGCGCGCCGATTGGTCTACTGATTCGGAATACGGATCAACGTAGCCAAGATTACGGCGACATCTTGCAGACTTTTAGGCCAGGTCATGCTGACTATACTTATCACTATAAATACGGATTGCGCGATCCTCGCGGGGGTGGGCGCTCTTCAGCGAGATTGACTGCTCCGGTAGTGGCAGCAGCGGCAATCGCCAAGAAGTGGTTAAAAGAGCAATACGGCACTGAGTTCTATGGTTATATGAGCCAGCTTGGTGAAATCGAAATTCCATTTAAGGATGCAACACTGATTGAGAGTAATCCTTTCTTTGCTGCTAACGCCGATATTGTTCCTCAACTAGAAGGCTATATGGACGCACTGCGTAAAGCAGGAGACTCTTGTGGGGCCAGGATTGAAGTGCGGGCGCGTAATGTCCCAGTAGGCTTAGGCGAGCCTATATTTGATAAGTTAGACGCGGATATTGCGCATGCCATGATGGGGATCAATGCCGTTAAGGGAGTGGAGATTGGCGCAGGTTTTCAGTCGGTAGTGCAACGCGGTAGCGAACATGGCGACGAACTTTATCCCGATGGCTTTGCGAGTAATAATGCTGGTGGCAGTTTAGGCGGCATCAGTAGTGGTCAAGATTTGCGCATATCCATTGCGATAAAGCCAACCTCCAGTATCTTAAGTCCAAAAGAGTCTATTGACTTAGATGGCAAACCCATCACAGTCCAGACTAAAGGTCGTCATGATCCTTGTGTAGGCATTCGGGCAACACCGATTGCGGAGGCCATGTTAGCTCTGGTGTTGATGGATCATGCTTTGCGTCAGCGTGCTCAGTGTGGTGATGTTCAGCATGCTATTTCACCGATAGCTGCTGCGCGTCCTGGTTCTGTAGCCGACTAATCAATTTAAGAAAAAGAATATGACACCTTCAGTGCGTTGGGCCTTCGGGTCCTTTTTCTTTTTATATTTTGCCTACGTTGGTTTGTTTTCTCCATACGCCAGCCTCTTTTTCCTTGATCGTGGATTTAGCGTTATTGAGATTGCAATTTTGATGTCAACGCTACAAATCACCCGCATTGTTGGGCCATTTTCTTGGGGTTGGCTATCCGACTATCTCTCCAATCGCATTGGCATTATTCAGTTCTGCGCTTGTTTGGCTGCAATAGTTTTTCTGACAATCTTTTTTCTTCAAAGTTATGTTGCATTCTTTGTTTGGATGTTTGTATTGCACACCATCTTGAGCAGTCTAATGCCTTTGGGAGAATCGGCTACTGTCCATGCTTTATTTAAAGATAATTCTTTTGATCAGCGTTATGGCCGCCTACGCTTATGGGGTTCAATTGGTTTTATTGTCATGGTACTTTTTGCGGGAGAGTTATTTGAACGCGAGGGCATTGAACTCTTTCCGATAGTGGGCTCTATCATCTTAATTTGTTTGGCATTGATCACCTTCCGCTTGCATGAACCCAAGATGGAGCGTCGCAAGATGGTGAAGGGCGAACTCTTAGTTGTTTTATTGAATCCTGACGTCCGATGGTTCTTGCTCTCAGGCTTCTTTATGATTTTTGCACATGCTGCTTTGTATGTGTTCTATTCACTCTACTTAGCAGATTTGGGCTATAACAAATTCCAGATTGGCTTGTTCTGGGCGCTTGGAGTTGCTGCTGAAGTGATTTTCTTTTATTTTCAAAGCAAGGTACTCAGTCGTCTTGACCCCGAAGTGATCTTACAAGCCTCTTTTGGTATTGGCGTTATTAGATTTATTTTGATCGCCTTTTTCCCGTTAACTTGGGTTCTGATTCTTGCCCAGTTAATGCATGCCGGTACTTTTGGCGCTCACCACAGTGCCGCCACTAAGTTATTGCAACGTTGGTTTACTGGACCCCTTCAAGCTCGTGGACAAGCCCTCATGGCAACAGTCTCTTATGGTTTAGGCGGTACGCTTGGTGGCTTAGCTGCTGGGTGGTTATGGGATGCAACTCAGCCTCGCAATGTCTTTGCCATGGCAGCTTTAGCATGCGGTCTTGCCGGCATGTGTATTCAGAAGCTGCGTCCTCGTCACTAGCTTGATGGATAAACAAATAAGGGGTTGATTTACTCCCAAGACAACTTACATTGAGGTGTAGTTTGGACCCCCGCCACCCTCAGGGGCAATCCAAATGATATTCTGGCTTGGATCTTTGATGTCACACGTTTTGCAGTGAACACAGTTTTGCGAATTAATCTGTAGTTGAGGGATGCCTTCTTTTTCTACATATTCATAAACACCAGCAGGGCAGTAACGTTGCTCTGGACCTGCGTATGTTTTGAGATTGAAGTTCACCGGTACCGATGCATCTTTCAGGGTGAGATGGACTGGTTGGTTCTCTGCATGATTGGTATTGGAGATAAAAACAGATGAGAGGCGATCAAACGTAATCTTGCCGTCTGGCTTGGGATAATCGATCGGCTGATGCTGCGCTGCTGGTTCAAGGCATTCATGATCAGCATGCTTTATATGGATTGTCCATGGTGGATTTCCGCCCAACAGTTTTTGTTCTAATCCAACCATTAGAGTCCCAAGATACAGTCCTTTGGACATCCATGGTTTGAAGTTTCGTGCTTGGCTTAGCTCGGTATATAACCAGCTAGTTTTAAAGGTGCTTGGATAAGCGGAGAGGAGATCTGCAGAGCGATTTTCGGTAATTGCAGCTGTTGCTGCTGTAGCAGCCAGCATGCCAGTTTTAATGGCGGCATGACTACCTTTAATGCGTGAGGCATTTAAGAATCCAGCATCACAGCCAATCAAGGCGCCACCTGGGAATACAGTTTTAGGCAAACTATTTAATCCACCCGCTGTGAGTGCGCGAGCGCCATAGGCCAGCCGCTTGCCACCCTCAAAGGTTTCCCGAATCTTGGGATGGAGCTTATAGCGTTGAAATTCTTCAAAGGGAGAGAGGTAGGGGTTCTTATAAGAGAGGCCCACAACCAAACCAACAGCGACCTTGTTATCATTTAGGTGATACAAGAATGAGCCACCATAGGTATCACTCTCTAAGGGCCAGCCGGCAGTATGAACTACAAGTCCAGGCTTGCTCTTAGAAGGTTCAACTTCCCATAACTCCTTAATGCCAATACCATAGCTTTGCGGGTCTGCATCCTTATCTAATGCAAATTTGGCGATCAGTTCTTTGCCTAAATGCCCACGTGAGCC
>JBIISV010000152.1:0-4731 GCA_044340835.1 Polynucleobacter sp. | reverse complement strand
CGGGTATGTTGGAGTCGCGCTTTGCAAGTGAGGCTGAGATCAAGCAAGCCTGCAATGCACCAGCGGGTTATCTAGGGCCTGTAGGAGTGAGCGCTGGAGTTACTGTAGTGGCTGATCACACTGTAGCCAAGATGTCTGATTTTGTGTGTGGTGCCAATGATGCAGGTCATCATTTAAGAGGTGTGAATTGGGGCCGTGATTTGCCAGAGCCTTTAGTGATGGATTTGCGCAACGCTGTAGTGGGAGATCCCTCTCCTGACGGCAAAGGTGTTGTAGCTATTTGTCGCGGCATTGAAGTGGGTCACGTATTCCAATTGGGTACGCGCTACTCGGAAGCGATGGGCTGTACTTATTTAGACCAACAAGGCAAAGCACAGCCGATGGTGATGGGTTGTTATGGTATTGGTGTAACCCGTTTGCTAGGTGCTGCAATTGAGCAAGGCAATGATGAGCGTGGAATCATTTGGCCGATTTCGATGGCGCCATTTGAAGTGGTGATTTGTCCAATGGGTTACGACAAATCAGAAGCGGTCAAAGCGGCTGCTGATCAATTTCATGATGAGTTGATTGCTGCTGGAGTGGATGTGGTGCTCGATGACCGTGGCGAGAGACCCGGCGCGATGTTTGCTGATTGGGAATTAATTGGTGTGCCGTTTCGTGTGGTGATTGGCGATCGCGGTTTAGCTGATGCTCAAGTGGAATTTAAGGGCAGGACAGATGCCGAGTCACAAAATATTCCATTGTCAGAAATTAAGGCAACCGTAATCACCGCAGTTAATGCGGCTAAGAAATTAATTTCTTAGATCCAAGCGTTTTGTGACTATTATTTTTTGAAGAGTCCGCCAATGCCCTTGGCGGCTCCTTTCGCAGCCATGGATGCCATGGTGCGCGCCATCTTGCCACCTTTGAACTGCTTCATCATGGTTTGCATTTGTTCAAACTGCGCCAGTAAGCGATTCACTTCCTGAACTTCGACGCCTGCACCAGCTGCAATGCGACGTTTACGAGTAGCTTTAAGTAATTCAGGTTTAGCTCGCTCTTTTGGTGTCATGCTATCGATGATGCCGCGCATGCGCCTAGTTTGTTTATCGGCGGCACCCAAATTGGTTTTGGAGGCTGCTTGTGCCATGTGACTTGGGAGCTTATCCATTAGGCTAGCCATGCCACCCATTTGCTGCATTTGAGCCAATTGATCTCTGAAATCGCCTAGATCAAATCCACCTTTGGAAATCTTGCTCGCTAACTTTTCTGCTTTAGCAACATCAACATTTTGCTGCGCTTGTTCAACCAGGGCAAGAATATCGCCCATACCTAAAATGCGATTTGCCATGCGGTCTGCATCGAACGCCTCAAGCCCCTCCATTTTTTCAGCAACGCCAATAAACTTCAGTGGCACACCGGTAATTTGACGCACGGAGAGTGCAGCCCCACCACGGGAATCACCATCCAGTTTGGTCAAGATGACACCAGTGAGAGGAAGCGCCTCATGGAAAGCTTTGGCGGTATTGACGGCATCTTGACCTAGCATGGCATCGACAACAAATAAGGTTTCAATTGGATTGAGATTAGCGTGCAAGGTTTTGATTTCTTGCATGAGCGCTTCATCAATACCCAAGCGACCTGCTGTATCAACTAAGACAACATCAAAGTAATGGCGTCGCGCCCAATCCAAGGCTGCTGCCGCAATTTCACTCGGCTTTTGATTGATATTGCTAGGAAAAAATTCAGCACCAACTTGTTTTGTCACTGTTTCTAGTTGCTCAATCGCAGCAGGACGATATACGTCGCAGGAAACGGTGAGTACCTTCTTTTTCTTTTTTTCTTGCAAAAACTTTGCCAGCTTCCCTACAGAAGTAGTTTTACCGGCGCCCTGCAGGCCTGCCATCAAGATGACTGCTGGCGGTTGAGTGGCTAAATTTAGCTCGCCGCTCTGTGTATTGTCGCCACGCATGACTTGAGCCAGTTCGCGTTGTACCACGCCTACAAGTGCTTGCCCTGGACTGAGGCTACCAACCACTTCTTCACCAAGGGCTTTAAATTTGATCTGTTCAAGTAAAGACTTAACAACTGGAAGCGCTACGTCCGCTTCCAGCAAGGCTAGACGGATCTCCCGCAGCATTTCTGCGGTATTACTTTCGGTGAGGCGAGCCTGACCCCGCATGGTTTTAACAACACGAGATAGGCGGTCGGTGAGATTCTCTAGCATTTATCGATTAGACTTTATAGATGGATATTTTAGGTTACTCAGGATCGGGATGGCTCCCCCCAGCCCTTTATGTGTTTTTATTGCTCATTTTGAGCTGGAGAGCGAAGTCAGGTAAGGAATCCGCTATCTCTGCCGGGCTGACACAAGCTAGTATTTTCGTGATTTTGGTATTACATGGAATTGAATTACATGATTCTGTCTTTACATCCCAAGGCTTCGTCTTTGGGTTCGCCCAGGACTTGTCCTTGATTGCCTGGGTAGGCCTGGCTTTTTATTGGTTTCAATCCTGGTTTTTACCAATCGCTAGCTTGCTTTGGATGTCAATCTTGTTCGCTTTATTTTGCTCTTTGCTTCCAATCTTTTTCCCGGGGGTATTAATTTCTCCCACCGCTGTTTCAGATCCCTGGTTCAAGGCACATTTTATTGTGGCAACTATTTCAGTGGGTTTATTAAGTCTAGCCGCTATGCAGGCTATGTTGATGAGTGTTTACGACCGTGCCTTGCACCGTCAATTAGCGATTGTTCCAAATAGCCGTCTGGCCCATTGGCTGGAGGATTTACCGCCACTAATGACAATGGAAGGCCTGCTATTTAATCTACTTTATGTTGGCTTTGCGCTCTTAACTCTGACGGTTTTCTCTGGCCTATTATTTTCACAAGCCTTATTTGGTAAACCCTTTGTTTTTGACCATAAAACGATTTTTGCAGTAGTTTCCTGGATCTTGTTTGCTGGTTTGCTGATAGCCCGCCGCATGGTTGGTTTACGGGGTTGGGCGGCAATCCGTTGGGTCTTGAGTGCTTATGTTGTTTTATTACTTGCTTATGCTGGCAGTCGGTTTGTGTTGGAAGTAGTTCTTCAGAAAGCATGATGCTTTGATTAAGTGGTTTCTTTTATTTGCTGGCGCATTCCTTTTTTATCTTTGGTGGAAGGGAAAAAAGCAGGCAAAACTCAATGCAGACGAAGTAGTTAAAGTAAAAGCAATGCAGGCTCAGATTGCTGAGCCTGAGGAGATCGTTCAGTGCCACCATTGTTCAGTTCATCTTCCTAAGTCAGATACGATTACTCAAGAGAATCGCTTTTATTGCTCACAAGAGCATCTCGATAGCTTAGATACTCAAGGCTGGCTTGGCTCTGCCGCCTGGCGAATCTCTCCAAATCAAGATCATCGGCCAGAAGGCCTCACACCCA
This sequence comes from Polynucleobacter sp., assembly GCA_044340835.1. GTDB lineage: Bacteria > Pseudomonadota > Gammaproteobacteria > Burkholderiales > Burkholderiaceae > Polynucleobacter. Next base: position 1,336 of record JBIISV010000152.1, on the reverse strand, counting down.
ATTTAGTCGTGATTCATCACATCAGTCTGCCGCCGGCTGGATTTGTGGAAGGCAATAGCACCCGATTTATTGTCGATTTCTTTCAAAATAAACTAGATCCTTCTGTACACCCCTATTTTGAGGATATTGCCGACCAGAAAGTCTCAAGCCATTTCTTGATTTCTCGTCGTGGCGAGGTGCTGCAGTTTGTTTCCACCCAGAAGAAAGCTTGGCATGCAGGCCTTTCTTCCTTTCTGGGCAGGGAAAAATGTAATGATTTCTCGATCGGAATTGAATTGGAGGGCGATAGCGCTCATCCCTTTGAGGAAAATCAATATCTAGCGCTCGCTAAGTTAAGCGTCCAACTTGAGACTATTTATCCAAACTTACAATTTGTAGGTCATAGCGATATTGCTCCAGGAAGAAAAGCTGACCCAGGCGTTCAGTTTGACTGGAAAAAGTTTCAAACTAAAAACAACATTCCTATCGAGAAATTTCCCTTTGGGCTGCAATCCCGTTAGGGTAATTAATTAGTATGTGAGCATACGCTTACTTTCTCACCCTTTACTTAAAAAGGGTCTCAAAATTCGCGCCAATATGAGCCCTAATTTCTTGAAAATATAGGGAAAAATACTTATAAATATTTATCAGAAATAGCTTACTAAATTGCAAGTAATTCCCTATACTTAGTACCAAATGCGCTTTAAGACACTAGATGTAGTGTTTAAATATAGCAATACCCCATTGTTTTTAACGATTTTTAGCCCTAATAACTATATAAAAGCAGGAAAAATATGACATATGCCAACCCACAGGCAGCGGGACAAACTGCTGCTACAAATAACCCAGGGATGAATCCTGCTGACTCGATGAATCAAACCCCTTCTGCTGGCTTTGTAGCTGGCGGGGTAGGTGGCGGTCAAGCGACACAATTATCTGATTACAAAATTATTCGCCGTAATGGTTCAGTGGTGTCATTTGAGCCATCCAAAATTGCGATTGCAGTAACAAAGGCATTTCTGGCAGTCAATGGCGGCCAGGGCGCTGCTTCTGCACGTGTTCGTGAGCAAGTTGAGCAGTTGACGCATCTAGTAGTGCGTGCCTTATTGCGTAGCCGTCCAAATGGTGGCACCTTCCATATTGAAGATATTCAAGATCAGGTCGAGCTGGCTTTGATGCGTAGCGGTGAGCACAATGTTGCACGTGCATATGTACTCTATCGTGAAAAGCGCAATCAAGAGCGTGCAACACAACAGGGTATTGCACAAGAAACTCAGGCTGCTACACAAGCTGGTGAATCTGGCCTTAAGGTGTTGGATGATGGCGAAGAGAAGTGGCTCGATATGGCCGCACTGCG
>JBIISV010000151.1:0-4751 GCA_044340835.1 Polynucleobacter sp. | reverse complement strand
CAAGGTTCCAGGCGGATTCGCCATGACGAATAAGGACAAGTTGTTTCATAGAGCCATTCTATAATCCGAGGATGAACTTTCTAACTCAAATTGATAATTTAGCGCTTATTGGCCTTCTACTAGTTTCGGGCTTAGCGCTTTTCCTTCCGACATTATCTACGCTTATTAGCGGAAGAGGCTTGTCCCCTACTGAAGCAACGATTTGGATAAATCGCCGCAAAGCGGGGGTTTTAGACCTGCGCCCAGAGTCGGCATTCAAAGCGGGTCATTTGCCGGGTGCAAAGCATGTTCCAGCCAACGAGATTGCCGCTAGGATTGAGAAGCTAAAGCTAGACCCCAAGAACCCCTTGATTTTGGTTTGCGAGACTGGCATTCATTCACGCAAAGCGATTTCTGAAGTTAAAAAGCTGGGTTTTATTGAAGTTGGTATTTTAGATGGTGGCGTTCAGGCTTGGCAGGCTGCAGCACTACCTTTGGTCAAATAATTCAGCGAGTCTTAGATATGCCACAAGTCACAATGTACAGCACCCAAGTTTGTCCATACTGCGTTATGGCAGAGAAGCTATTACAAAGGAAAGGTGTTCCAAACCTTGAGAAGATCTTAATCGACCAAGACCCTGCCCAACGCGAAGTCATGATGACTCGCACGGGCCGCCGTACTGTACCTCAAATCTATATTGGCGAAACCCATGTTGGCGGTTATGACGACTTAGTTGCTCTAGATCGTGCCGGACAACTTGATCCACTATTAGCTTAAAATTGACCCCGAAAGTTTCTTATGACCGAACAAACCACTGCCGCTCCAGACGGTGTAGATAACTCAAAACAACCTGGTTTTCGTATTCAGCGAATTTATCTCAAAGACTTATCTTTAGAGCAGCCGAATGCCCCACAAATTTTATTAGTTGCTGCAGAGCCGCAGCTAGAAGTAGAAGTAGATGTTGCGGTGACTCGCTTAGGAGATGAATTATTTGAGGTTGCCTTGATCGCAACAGTAACCGCCAAAGTCGACAGTAAAGCACTCTTTTTGGTTGAAGCAAAGCAAGCGGGTATTTTTGAATTTAGTCACATTCCTCCAGGGCAAATTGATCCCATGTTGGGTATTGCTTGCCCAACGATTTTGTACCCTTACTTACGCTCGAACATTGCTGACACTATCAGTCGTGCGGGCTTCCAACCAATTCATTTGAATGAAATTAATTTCCATGGGATGTATGAGCATCGCATCATGCAGGCTGCCCAAGCGGCCGCATCAGAGAGCACCTCTGCCGATGAAAGCAAAATCATTCTTCCTCATTAAGCTCGCTTAACTTAAGCCCACAGATCATGAAAGTGACGCTGCTTGGAGCTGGCTCTTGGGGTACTGCCATGGCCGCACAAGCTGCCCGCTATCTTCAGCCTGGGGATGTCTGTTTGTGGTCGCGAAGTGCCGAGCAATTAGAGCGTATTCGGCAGTCTGGTGAGAATGCCGATTATTTGCCTGGCATTAAGCTACCTCAAGGTTTGCAATTAGAGGCGAGTTTGGAGCGCGCGATTGCACGCCTTTTTGAAAATGATCTCTTGGTCATTGCTACACCGATGTCGGGATTATCGGAAACGGTAGCGCAGGTATTGCAGCTTGCTAAACACCCACTCAATATCGTTTGGCTCTGCAAGGGTTTAGAGCCCAGCACGACCTTATTGCCTCATCAAGTAGTAGATCGTGAAGATCAACTCCATTGCCATGGCCTTAGCCATGCTTATGGTGCTTTGGCAGGACCTAGCTTTGCGCAAGAGGTTGGTAATGGCATGCCTTGCGCATTAACGATTGCTAGTAAGTCACATGCTTTGTGCGATATTGTGCAAGCCACATTTCATCATGGCAATATGCGTATCTATGCCAGCGACGATTTAGTCGGTGTTGAATTAGGTGGCGCGATTAAAAATATCTTAGCGATTGCAGCCGGTATTGGTGACGGTTTAGATCTTGGTCTCAATGCTCGAGCCACGGTATTGACCCGAGGCCTTTCCGAGATGATGCGTTTGGTAAAGGCCGCTGGTGGCAGGCCTGAGACTTGCATGGGGTTAACTGGTGTAGGCGATTTAATTTTGACTGCTACTGGCGATCTCTCGCGTAATCGCCGAGTTGGACTTGCGCTTGCGGCAGGAAAACCATTGCCTGAAATTTTAGGTAATTTAGGACATGTTGCTGAAGGTGTCTTGTGTGCTTCTGCAGTAGGTAATCTCGCCGCACGTTTAGGAGTTGAGATGCCGATTACTGCCATGATGGGGGAGGTGCTATCTGGAACACTATCGCCGCAGGAAGCCCTCAAAAAATTGATGGGGCGCGACCCTAAGGTCGAAGCTTAATACTCCATTAACTGCCGCCAAGTAGTCCATTCTGGCGCCAAGCTTCATACACCACAATTGCTACAGTATTTGAAAGATTCAAACTACGACTAGTATCTTGCATCGCCAAGCGCATTTGATGAGACACCGCGATAGCACTTCTCACTTCTTCTGTAATACCTTTGGTCTCTGACCCAAAAACAAAATAATCACCAGGCAAGTATTTGCCATCATGAAACTTTCCAGAGCCCTTAGTAGTTAAGGCATAAATATGCTCGGGCCTAGGTTGTTCGTTTGCAATAAATTGCGCCCAGTTTTGATGTACTTTCACCTTAGCAAACTCGTGATAGTCCAGACCTGCCCTGCGAAGCTTGGCATCCTCCATTGGAAAACCAAGTGGTTCGATGAGGTGTAACTTCGCACCTGTGTTTGCGCATAAGCGAATGATGTTGCCAGTATTGGGTGGAATTTCTGGTTCGAATAAAACAATATTAAACATGTTGTGCTCTTTGTGCTGTCAGAATTTACGTTGGGCGAAGTGTTCTCAATAGAACCCAGTTAATTACTTTGGACGCACCATTGTGCTTCAGAATACGTGCGATTTCATTTAAGGTTGCTCCACTAGTCATCACATCATCAAACACAATCACAGTTTGACCTTCTAGAGATTTGCAGTAAAGGGGGTTGATATAAAACATCCCTCGAATCGCGTTATAACGATTTTGTCGGTTTTCATGAGCCTGATGTTGAATATGGTGGTGGCGTAGCAAGATATGGGGATTTTTATGGATTGAGCTTAGACAGTGAATCCGTCTAGCCAATTCCCATGCTTGATTAAATCCACGGATACACAGCTTTTCTTGACTAAGTGGTACTGGGAGTAAATAGCTTGCCTGGAATTTTTTTAGGTTTTTGGGCATGAGTTGATTCCATGCTGATGCAAGTCCATTTGCGTAGGCAAGACGACCTTGATATTTGAGCTGATGTAAGGCGGCTTGCAATCTACCTTTGTAGCGATCGAGGCAGTGGGTTTCATCAAAGTAGGGTGATGTACTTATACATTCTTGACAGCGTTGCTCTGTAATCTCGCTTGTTAGAAGAGTGAGGCCACATTGCCGACAGCATTCATAGTTTGATAGCTGTTCTGCGCTTAATAAGCTGGTGCAATGAGTGCAGAGAATATGCTGTTGAAATGACTCACAAACAATACAAGCACTTGGCAATAGTTGAGAACAAATAGTGTGGAAAAAATTCTCTATTAGATGCATTGGCTGCTGAGTATACTGAGCAAATGACCCAATCAATCAGATGGCTTCAGGACGAAATTGCAGAGCGTATGCTGCAAAAATTAGAGATCGTGAAGTTGACGCCAAAAGACGTATTCGTTATTCCCGATTTCCCTGGGGCGCATGCACAGTTTCTGACAAAACGCTTTCCAGGAATTTGCTTTCATAGCGCAGCAGAAGTGTCTTTATCTGGCCTGAATTTATTGAAATTCAGAGCGACGCGTTTTTGGAATTCTCGGATGAAGTCTGCATCTTTGGTCTCTTTGGCTGATTATAAAAAAACGGGTCGAATTAATCTTCCTGACGATTCTGTTGATTTGGTATTGAGTATTTTATTGATTCAGGATTTAGTAGACCCCAAACATTTCTTACAGGAGTGCTGGCGAGTCCTTAAGGATGGAGGGCTCCTGACATTTAGTTACTTAGGCCCAGACACCGCTAAAGAGCTCCGCTCAGATGATCTGGCTCAACAATTGCCCCTGAAGAATTTGGCGAGTCCTTGGGATATGCATGATATGGGCGACGCATTACTGGGGGCACGTTTTTCTGATCCGGTAATGGATATGGAGTTTCTGGGCTTGGACTATCAGTCTGATGCGGTGTTATTAGCCGATGCCAGAGCGTTAAATTTGCTTGATAGCGAAGGTCAAAACAGCACGATAGGCGCTCAATTACCCAAAAAACTGACTTTAGAAGTCGTTTATGGCCATGCTTGGGCCTTAGGTAAACATCTGGCTAGGGCACAGGATCATGTCGCTTATATCGATCCAAATCAAATTGGGCGCAAGACTAGGAATGATTCTGATTAAGTGTAAGTGCTTACTATCTTTTTAAGCTTGATTAAGATTGAGGTGAGCTTAACCTGCCTAGTTTGTTTTTGACCTTAAATAACCCTATAATTAGGCCTTCACGAATTAGCTTGATACCGCATTTTTGGACTATTTGGAGCTGTATTGCTGCAAATGTTCAGGTCAACACACAGAGAATAAGATGAATTTATTTGTAAAAGCCACTAGGGCGTCGCTCTATCTACTAGCAGCCTGTAGCGCAGCGTTTGTTAGCGCAGCGGAAAATATGCCAGGCGGCCCAGCCGTGAATCAGTTGAATTTTGCTGCTCCTGCAACAAAAATTATGCAA
>JBIISV010000150.1:0-4753 GCA_044340835.1 Polynucleobacter sp. | reverse complement strand
CCGCGCGCTTCTGCCGCTGCTTGTAAGGCTTCTATTTTCTCATCATCGTTCAAAAGATGCGTTTGAAAGATTAAACCCCATCCTAGGCGTGTGCGAAGGTCCTCTCTGAGCTTAAGTGTGCCTGGGGTGCTATTGCCTGCCATGAAAATATGGATGGCGTGGCTGCCCTGAACTGCATTCAGAATCCGAAATAAAGAGGCTTCCAGACGCTCATCAAGACGATCTACATCATCTACGGTAATGACGGAGGCTCGATCCCCATTGGATAGGTAAGGGAGTCGCTCTTCTAGGCGGACCCATGAGATTGGTTCATTGGGGCTTAAAGGAAAATACTCCAGATCAAGCTCCTCTGCTGCGCTGCCAATGGCGCTGAGTAAATGGGTGCGACCTGAGCCTTCAGGACCCCACCAATAGATCCAACGTTGATTGAGAGGATTTTCATTGACTACTCTTGGGCCGCTCATTGCCCAGGATTTCGCTAGACCTTGCAGGGTAGAGTGCAGCGCAAGATTATCGCCAGCCAAAAAATTATTTAAACTAGGCTTGGGCGCATGGCCGATATCAAGAGCAAATTGCCGTGGTAGCGGATCGTTCTTCATTCCTGCAAAATTTACTTTTGATACCACGAGCTTTGGGTATATCGGGACCATCCGTACTGAATCAAGACTAAGCCAACTGCACTAGTAGGTAAAGCTAGAAGCACTCCAAAGAAGCCAAATAATTTTCCAAATAGCAACAAAGCAAAGAGCACTGCGACTGGGTGCAGGCCAATGCGCTCGCCAACTAGACGCGGCGTGAGGAAGAATCCTTCAATGAATTGACCTAGTCCATATAGCACTAGGACACCAATGATTGCGCCGCCAGGGCCAAACTGCAAAAGGGCCGCAAGGATCGCCAAGGTAAATCCTAGGGTGATACCAATATAGGGAATCACAATCATGAGTGCAGTAAACACACCGAATGCCGCCGCACCTTTGATGCCAATCGCACTTAAGCCAACGCTATAGAACACAGACATGATGGAAATGACAATTAGCATGCCCCTGAGATATTGGGATAGCAGACCATCAGCATGCATCGCCAAGTGATGCACGGTTTGTTGTGCGCGGAGCGGCACAATTTTTCTAATGAGTTTAAAGAAATGATCCCAATCGATTAAAAGATAAAACATGACAAACAGGATCAACACGGCATTAACAAAGGCGGCAATCACAGAGCTGCCTGATGTCAGCACCGTCTCCAGTGTCGATGACATCAGTGCCTCAGAGTTATCGTTGAGATGTGCGGTGATCTTCTGGGTTGCGGTGTTCTTGAGCGTATTCCAGTCAAAATGAATATTCAATTCATTTAACTTGGGCCCAAGCCAGGATTGGGTGTTTTGGATCCAATCGGGAAATTGCGCCTTAATCAGCGGGATTTCGGTATTTAGGAGGGAAATAAAGAGGGTCAAAATCGTAAATAGGACAGTTAGACCAATAATCATGGCAATTCCTGCGGCTAATACGCGGGGTAGGCGATGCCCCTCAAGCCACAGGCAAACTGGGCGTAAGGCATAAGCCAGAATAAATGCAGTCAGAAAAGGGGTAAAAATTTCAGCCATCGTGCTCGAATCCTCTAGAATTCAATGATTCTACCGATCAAGTAGTGCTTTTTACTAATCTTCTATCTCTGCCATGACCTCATCTACTCATTCTTCCTCAAAAGGCCTTTCCTATCGTGATGCCGGTGTCGATATAGACGCCGGGGATGATTTGGTAGACCGTATTAAGCCTTTGGCTAAGAAAACCATGCGCGAAGGCGTGTTAGCAGGGATTGGTGGCTTTGGCGCCCTGTTTGAGGTGCCCAAGCGCTACAAAGAGCCAGTGCTGGTTTCTGGTACAGACGGTGTTGGGACGAAGCTGAGATTGGCCTTTGAATGGAATCGTCACGATACGATCGGCCAAGATTTGGTAGCCATGAGCGTAAATGATATTTTGGTTCAAGGTGCTGAACCCCTCTTTTTCTTGGATTACTTTGCCTGTGGCAAGCTCAGTGTAGATACTGCCGCCACTGTGGTGGGCGGCATTGCCAAAGGTTGCGAGTTGTCTGGGTGCGCCCTGATTGGTGGTGAAACTGCTGAGATGCCAGGTATGTATCCGCCAGGTGAATATGATTTGGCAGGTTTTGCTGTTGGCGCAGTTGAAAAATCACAAATCATTACCGGCGCAACGATTACTCCGGGCGATGTGGTGCTTGCAATTGCCTCTAGTGGCGCACATTCCAATGGTTACTCATTGGTTCGTAAAATTATTGAGCGTGCTGGTGCTAAGCCAACTGATGACCTGGGCGGCCGTCCTCTAGGGGATGTCGTAATGGCCCCAACACAAATTTATGTGAAGCCGCTCCTCAAACTCATCTCCGAGATGAATGTGAAGGGTATGGCGCATATTACTGGTGGTGGCCTCGTCGATAACGTGCCTCGCGTACTTCCAGAAAATACTCAAGCCGTCTTACATCGTGACAGCTGGCAAATGCCAGAACTCTTTCGTTGGTTACAGATGAAGGGTGGGGTAGCGGATGCGGAGATGGTGCGTGTATTTAACTGCGGTATTGGGATGGTGGTAATTGTGTCGGCCGATCAAGCCGATGCCGCAATACAATCTCTCAAGGCCGAAGGCTTACATGCTTGGATGGTTGGCGAGGTTGTTGAGCGTCCAACTGGCGCTCCACAAACGATCGTTATTTAATGAGGCTTTGCTTGCAGTAATTTAGAGCTGCTTTCAACTCATCTGCGTTGAAGGGATCGAAAGTATTTCTTCCGGCAATGGCTCGCAACCAAGTAAGCTGTCTTTTGCCTAACTGCCTTGAAGCTGCCAAAGCCTTGTAGCGCATTTCTTCTTTATCAACTTCGCCATCTAAATATTCCCAGACTTGTCGATAACCAACAGAACGAATGGCAGGCAAGTCGGCATGTAGCTCGGGATTTTTTTTCAAAGCCTTCACCTCTTCGACCAATCCCCCCGCCAGCATTTCATCAAATCGTTTTTCTAAATTCTGATGTAGGTGAGATCGATCGCTGGGCTCTAGTGAGACCAGATCAATCCATTCCGGAATAGTCGATCCGGCTCTACCATCTTCACTAGGTGAATCCGCCAACAGTTCAGATAGAGCTTGGCCGGTAATTTCATAAACCTCTAAGGCGCGTTGCACTCGCTGGGAATCGTTGGGCTGTAAACGAGCTGCAGTAATGGGATCTACTTTGGCTAATTCACTATGCATCGCAGGCCAGCCCAAGGATTTGCCTTGCACATCTAGGCGTGCACGAATTTCTGGATTGGCTGGCGGCAGAGTAGAGAGTCCATGCGCCCATGCACGCCAATACAACATAGTGCCACCCACCACAATCGGAATATTTCCACGGGCCCGAATTTCATTACATAGTTTTTTGGCATCACTTGCAAAGCGAGCTGCTGAATACGATTCAGTCGGCTCTAAGATATCAAGTAAGTGGTGCTGAACTAACGCTTGCTCTGCCTGAGTTGGCTTAGCGCTACCAATATCCAATCCGCGATATACCAGGGCGGAATCCATGCTGATGAGTTCAATCGTCCGACCAATTGATTTAGCATGCTCCGCAAAAGCCATGGCGAGATGGGTTTTGCCTGCGCCTGTGGGGCCAACAATACATAGTATGGGTGGGTATTCAGGTAAATGCGTAGGCTGAATGTAGAGTTCAGTTTGCATACCTCATTATAAGAATGAAATGTAGCAGACTGTATGAGCAGCCGATTAATTCACTTGCAGGCTGTTAATGCAGCTTAGTTTGACTCTCGAGCGTAACAATATGCTCCCGAATATCAGCGGCATCTTCGGCGCCTGGCATTTCGCTTAGGTAGTGATTTAGGTCAGCTATAGCAGGGCGCACATATTCAAGTTGTGCAAAGATTAAACCGCGGTCACGGACTTCTTCGCTTGAGTCTGGCAACAAAATCACTAGACGCTCTTGAATTCCAAGAAGGCGCTCCCAACGTTCCTCTTCCGAGTAAATCATTTTCAGATTTCTCATAAAGCGCGAGAGAATTTCTCGAGGGCTAGAGGCGCGTAAGAAGATATTGAGCGGTAAGCTAAGTTCACCTCGATAGCCTTTGGCATCGAGGTAGGGATCGAGCATTTCCTGTAATTGATTCTTAGATAAAGAGTCACCAGTCAATGGATCCATGATGATTTCACCTTGTTGCAAGGAGATGCGCATCATAAAATGGTTTGGAAACGATACGCCACGAATATTTAAACCAATTTGCTGGCCAAGCTCCATCATCAAGATAGCTAATGAGATAGGAATACCACGGCGATTTTCAATAATCTGGTGTAGATAAGAATTCTCGGGCGCATAGAAGTCATTTGGGTTTGGGCCAAAACCCAACTCTTTATAAAAGAAATGCTTTAGCAATTGCAGGCGCTGAATCGGTGGTGTATCAGGGGTAATTTGTTTCTTCAGCTTATTGCCCCAATGATCGATCGTATCCAGCACCCCTTGCACATCTAAGTCGGGATAAGCATGTTGCGCCACAGCCACTGCAGCTTCGGTTAAAGGGAAGTGTTCGTCCTCTGCAACCAGCGAGGTAAAGTAGTCGAGTTGTTGTGTTGGCATATTAGCTATTTTGCATGACGTAGGAATTTTTGCCAGCGGATACCAACAAGAGCTAGGGCTCCAAAGTAAATTACCGCAGCGGCGCTAAGCCAAGCCATTAGTAAACCAATTCTAGCCCAAGGA
>JBIISV010000149.1:0-4793 GCA_044340835.1 Polynucleobacter sp. | reverse complement strand
TTTACCTAAAACTTTTTCTAGATTGGCAGCAAGTTGGATTAAGCGATCTGACATGAATTAAGCCTTCCGCGCAATCGTGCTAGTGCGAGCGATCTTAGATTGCAGTTGAATAATTCCGTAGATCAAGGCTTCAGCAGTTGGAGGGCAACCAGGTACATAGATATCTACCGGCACGATACGGTCACAACCGCGAACCACTGAATAAGAGTTATGGTAATAACCGCCACCATTAGCACATGAGCCCATCGAGATAACCCAACGTGGCTCTGGCATTTGGTCGTAAACCTTACGAAGCGCTGGAGCCATCTTGTTACATAAGGTACCCGCAACAATCATCAAATCCGACTGACGTGGCGATGGGCGGAACACCACACCAAAACGATCTAAATCATAACGAGATGCGCCTGCATGCATCATCTCGACGGCGCAGCAAGCCAGACCAAAAGTCATTGGCCATAAAGATCCATTACGCGTCCAGTTGATGAGCTGATCCGCAGTAGTAGTAACAAATCCTTCTTTGAGAACGCCTTCCAATGCCATAACAATCACTCCCAGTCGAGGGCGCCCTTTTTCCAGATATATACAAAGCCCACGATGAACACCAATAGGAAAATCACCATGGAGGCGTAACCATACCAACCAATATCACGCAGGACCACACCCCACGGAAACAAGAATGCAGTTTCTAGGTCAAAAAGGATAAATAAAATGGCAATAAGGTAGTAACGCACGTCGAATTTCATACGGGCATCTTCGAAAGCTTCAAAACCACACTCATATGGTGACAGTTTTTCAGAGTCTGGCTTTGATGGAGACAAGACTTTTCCGAGTAGCATGGGCACTAAACCAACCCCAATACCTACGAGAATAAAAAGCAGAACAGGAAAATAATTAGCGAGATTCAAAATGGTCCTGAGTCATATGGCAGAAATCGTACTAGACAATAAATTATCAATTAATCCACTACATAAAGCATTGATTTACAGCATTAACCCCTCAAAAATCCTACAATTTGGTGCCGACGGCGAGACTCGAACTCGCACAGCCTAAGCCACTACCCCCTCAAGATAGCGTGTCTACCAATTTCACCACGTCGGCCTTACTTAAAACCTGTCAATTCTACTGCATTGCACCACTCCACAGCCTAGAAAGCTGTGCTAGAAACTGCTTAAAACTACATTTTTTATTTTGGAACTGCTGGCTTAGTTGGATCCTGTACTGGCACAACCGGCGCAGCCGCAGGAGTCACAACTGGAGCTACGGTACCGGACAAAATACCCGGGCTAACTTCCTTCTTATTTCCAATCCAAGTAATACCTAAAGTGCAAATAAAAAAGACAGCTGCAAAAATAGCAGTTGTATGCGAAAGGAAGTTGGCAGAACCACTGGCACCAAAAAGACTGCCTGAAGAACCAGAACCAAATGCGGCGCCCATATCGGCACCTTTGCCCTGCTGAAGCAATACGAGCAATATCACAGCCAAAGCTGAGATTACCTGCAAAACAATCAATAAAGTCTTAAACCATTCCATGGCTTATCTCCAAATAAAAAACTAGGCCTGACAAATAGCTAAAAAATCCTGAGGATTCAATGAAGCACCCCCAATCAATCCGCCATCAATATCTGGCATTGCAAATAGTTCAACGGCATTATCAGGCTTAACGCTGCCGCCATACAAAATTCCCACGTGGGAAGCTACATCCTCATCAAACTCCGCCAACTGCAAACGAATGGCCCGATGCATCTCTTGAGCCATCTGAGCGCTAGCAACCTTGCCCGTACCAATCGCCCAAATAGGCTCGTAAGCAATTAAACAATCAGCCAAACGATCTTGCAATATAGCTACCTGCCTTGAAACTTGACCCCTGACAACTTCTACCTCGCGACCCGAGTTACGCTCATCCGCAGATTCCCCTACACAAATAATGGGAATCATGCCGTTATCGAGAACTTGCAGCGCTTTCTCTGCAACTTGCTCATCAACTTCCTGATAGTGCTGACGACGCTCTGAATGCCCCACAATCACATAAGTACAGTTCAATTCTTTCAGCATGGATGCAGCAACCTCACCGGTATAAGCACCTGAAGCATAGGCAGATACGTCTTGAGCACCCATACTTAAAAACGCCAAAGAACATTCACGGATTAATGCACCACACTGCGCCAAATATGGTGCAGGAACGCACACTGCATACTTACGACCAGCAGGCATACCCTGCTCCATGCCACGACAAACTGTCTTTATCCAGTCCGCATTATTTGCAAGACTGCCGTTCATTTTCCAATTACCAATAACTGTGAGTGGACGCATGAAATCGAATTCAATACTTAAACAGTTAAGACAATCTTGCCAACGTGCTCAGAGGACTCCATCAAACGATGTGCATCTGCCGCTTGATCCAAGGTAAATGTTTTATAAATCACAGGCTTTAACTTACCAGCATTAAGCATTGGCCACACCTTATCAAAAAGCTGCTTGGTAATTTGCTTCTTAAAAGAAACTGGACGTGGTCGAAGTGTCGATCCGGTAATCGTTAAACGACGACGCAGAATCTGATTAGTACTCACCTCAGCTTTTGATCCGCCCTGAACAGCAATAATCACGATGCGGCCATCATCTGCTAAGCAGTCAATCTCTTTTTGAACATAGTCACCAGTAACCATGTCAAGAATGACATTGACGCCCTTACCATCAGTAGCCTTTTTTACTTCCTCAACAAAATCTTGTGTCTTATAGTTAATCGCTAAATCAGCACCCAAGGCTACACAAGCATTGCACTTCTCATCAGTGCCTGCCGTTACAAATACTTTATGACCCAAAGCCTTAGCAATTAAAATGGCAGTAACTCCAATGCCGCTAGAACCACCTTGCACCAATAAAGTTTCACCTTCGGACAATGCGCCACGCATGAATACATTGCTCCATACGGTATAAAAAGTTTCGGGTAGTGCCGCAGCCTCTTGATCAGTAAATCCTTTTGGGTAAGGTAAGCATTGCGCAACGGGAGCAGTACACAATTCTGCATAACCACCGCCTTGTACAAGCGCACAAACCTTATCCCCAATTTTGAGCCCAAACAGATTGTCAGAATGAGCCAAGTCACCACCAATAATCTCACCAGCGACTTCGAGGCCAGGAATATCTGATGCACCTGCAGGAACTGGGTAATGGCCTTTACGCTGCAGCACGTCTGGACGATTAATCCCAGCAGCAGCAACCTTAATCAGAATCTCACCCGAACCAGCAGCCGGAGCTACTGGATCAGGGCGAGCGGCAGACACCAACATTTCTGGTGCACCAAATTCTTTGATTTCTATTACGCGCATATGAACTCCGCTTGATAACTAGGTAATTTAAGCAGTTTCGCCAGATGCAGGAGCCGCTTCAGCAGGAGCATCAGCAACTGCAGATGCACCAGCCAGAGGAGCAATCGTACCGCCCTCATCAGCCATTGCCGCCTTGAGAGATAAACGCAAACGACCACGCTCATCAGCGGCCAATAACTTCACGCGAACCACTTGGCCTTCTTGCAAATAGTCTTTAACTTCTTTTACACGCTCATTCGAAATTTCTGAGATGTGCAAGAGACCATCTTTACCTGGAAGAATATTGACTAATGCACCAAATTCGAGCAACTTCACCACTGGACCTTCGTAGATCTTCCCAACTTCAGCCTCAGCAGTAATGCCTTCAATACGAGCCTTGGCTTCAGCCATACCTTCAGCGCTAGTGGAAGCGATGGTTACGGTACCGTCATCTTTAATATCAATGCTGCAACCCGTTTCTTTAGTCAAGGCTTGAATGGTCGCGCCACCCTTACCAATGACTTCACGAATCTTGTCTGGGTGAATCTTAAAAGAAACCATACGTGGAGCATGTGCAGACAATTCCGTACGGACCGAACCCATCGCCTCTTGCATCTTGCTCAAAATATGCAAACGCCCTTCTTTGGCTTGTGCTAACGCAACTTGCATAATTTCTTTAGTAATGCCTTGAACTTTAATATCCATCTGTAGAGCGGTAATACCATTTGAGGTACCCGCTACTTTGAAGTCCATATCGCCTAAGTGATCTTCATCACCCAAGATATCGGTCAACACAGCGAAGCGATTGCCATCCAAAATCAAGCCCATCGCAACACCAGCAACGTGCGCCTTCACTGGAACACCAGCGTCCATCATTGCCAAGCATCCACCACATACGGAGGCCATAGATGAGGAGCCATTAGATTCAGTGATTTCTGAAACCACACGAATACTGTATGCAAAATCTTCGGCGCTAGGCAACACTGGAATCAATGCACGCTTAGCCAAACGACCGTGACCAATTTCACGACGCTTAGGACTACCTACACGACCAGTTTCACCAGTTGCGAACGGAGGCATGTTGTAGTGGAACATGAAGCGATCACGATACTCGCCTTCGAGTGCATCAATAATCTGCTCATCACGTGCAGTACCTAAAGTAGCAACCACGAGAGCCTGTGTCTCACCACGGGTAAACAATGCAGAACCATGTGTGCGTGGCAATACGCCATTACGAATCTCAATCGGACGAACAGTGCGTGTATCACGGCCATCAATCCGTGGCTCGCCATTCAAAATCTGGCTCCGAACAATCTTTGCCTCGATTCCAAACATGATGTCACTAACAGCAACCGCATCAACATCACCCTCTTCAGCGAGCTTAGTCATCACTGTTTTAGTGATTTCTTTGAGCTTGTCAGAACGAGCGCCTTTTTGACGAATCTGATAAGCCTCACGCAGTGGCGCTTCAGCCAAGGCAGTGACCT
>JBIISV010000148.1:0-4802 GCA_044340835.1 Polynucleobacter sp. | reverse complement strand
CTCAAAGCCCAGATGAGTACAAATAGATAGCTAGTTTTCATATCTTCTGATCCACTTTCTTATTTATTAAACGCAGAGCCAGTGGTCCGAGTAAGCTTGAAATAGCATGCCGATGTTTTGCAAAAAATCGGTAGCCTACATTCCAAAACGGTTTAAGTGCAGGCCTAGAAAAAAGCCATGCAAGCTTCGGAAGATTGGCTCGACTATAAGCAGCAGAAAATACCTCCACCCCTTGAATCAGCCCACCATCCTCAAATTGGGCATACATAGAAGCCAAGGCCTGATCACACGAGACGCCTACTATTTCGGGAGAGTATTGATCCGAATGAATATCCATAAAGCTCAGTAAGCCGGCCTGATTGCGTCCAGAAAGAAATTGGATTTCTGCCTGACATAAAGGACAAAGGCCGTCATAGAACATGGTCAGTTTTTTCATGGGCCTTATTTTTGCTTGTACTGGGTTGCACAGTAAGCGCGGGTAACCAACTTGCTGCGCAGGGCTAAATGCTTCGTCGCTCTTCCGGTGACTCTTTTGCGCCATAACTCAAAGGAATTTCGCTTCAGTTCTTTTCTCATCAAAGCAATGACTTGTGGTTCGGAATATCCAAAAGTAGCTTCAATCGCATCAAACGGGGTACGATCTTCCCAGGCCATCTCAATTAACCTTGAGCGGTCCGCTTCTGATAGGGATTGAGGTAAGCGAGTGGTCATCAAGCAAGTTTAAGACTTATTCAATAAACTGGCTGAGCTGCTATTGATTACCCCTATTCATGCCATTAGTCTCACCCCCCTTTCGCGCACTCGTCATTGGTTCCTCCGGAACGATTGGAGCAGCGTTTCTTGAGCTACTGGAAAGCAATCCCTCTTGCGCGGCTGTCTATGGCATTCACCGAAATTCTGCTACTCCGATTGATTATGAGGATCTCGGTAGCATTGAATTAGCTGCTCATAGCTTGGTTGATCAAGGCCCTTTTCAGCTCATCATTAATACGATTGGTTTATTACACTCCGAGCATTGGATGCCGGAGAAAAAATTAGCCGATCTCCATGCCGAACAACTACAGATGCTCATGCAGGTCAATGCAATAGGGCCCAGTCTCACAATCAAACATTTTTCCAAACTACTTGATCCAGCGGGATCTGTGATGGCCACCCTATCAGCCAAGGTAGGCAGCATTGAAGATAATCGACTGGGCGGTTGGTATAGCTACCGAGCCTCCAAAGCCGCGCTCAATATGTTGATTAAAACTGCTGCCATTGAGTTTGGTAGAACTATGCCAAATACTGCTTTAGTAGCACTGCACCCTGGAACAGTCAACTCCAGACTATCAAAGCCATTCAAAGGCGAGCAAATTGGCAGACCGCCCGCAGATGCTGCAAGCGACATGCTTCAAGTCTTACTTTCCTTAACTAAAGAAGATTCAGGGATATTTATTAGTTATGCTGGCGAAAGACTCCCTTGGTAACTATAGAAAGCTGCTATGCAAGATGACATCACCTTAAATGTATTGGGTCAGCCTCTCGTACCCTGCTCTTTTGATCCTTTGACCGGATTCTTTCGGGATGGTTGCTGCAAGACAAATGAGCAAGATGCTGGTAGTCACCTGGTATGTGCCATCGTCACCAATGACTTTCTACAATTTAGCCTGAAAAGGGGCAATGACCTCATCACCCCAAGACCTCAATATCAATTTCCTGGTCTAGTGGCAGGGGATCAATGGTGTCTTTGTATTGATCGCTGGATTGAAGCACTAGAGGCTAACTGTGCGCCAATGATCCAATTAGAAAGTACGCACTTCAAAGCCCTAGAGAAGGTGCCAATGGAGTTATTGCTGCAATACTCTCAAAGCCACAGTCTTTGATACTCTCCACAAGGATCGTGATCTTGAGCTTGCTTGGCGATATTAAAACGTCTACCCCCTCTAGGGTCGGTTCCTCGCCCCGCTAGATAAAGCCAGTTGCCTTGATTGCTGTAAACATCATAGTCAATCAACTGTGACTCAAACCAGGCGGCACCCAAACGCCAATCGCCCTGCAAGTCATAAATCCAGTAACTTGCCACAATCTGACGCATGCGATTAGATAGATAGCCACTGTTAAGAAGCTCTCGCATTCCGGCATCTACTAGAGGCTCCCCAGTATTGCCAGAGGACCATTGTGCAAATTGTTGAGGGTCGCTATATGGGACAGGTATCTTACTTAAACCCCTCGCTTGATAGAGCCGTCTGCCATATTTAAAGTGCAGGAAACGAAAATAATCGCGCCATAGCAATTCAAACCAAAGCCAATAAGTACCCTCATTTGCGCCATAGCATTGCTCATACATGGCCAACTCAGTAGCAATCGTTCTTGCAGAAATACCACCCAAAGCCAGCCAAGGAGAAAACTTGCTTGAGTAGTCTTTGCCGATTAATTGATTGCGTGTTGCTTTATAGCTATCTGGCAGTCGCCTCTCCAGATATTGCTTTAAGTGAGCGCAGGCATTCATCTCGCCCCCTAAAAAATGATGAAGAGATGGAGATGATGGAAGTGCCTGGTCACTCATTTGCTCTAACAGGGTGTTTGAATAGTCTGGCAAAGGGGGTACTTTTACTGGTGCACAAATTGGTGTTGCAAACTTTAAACCCGCACGCTCGATGTCTTTTCGAAACTGGGTGAACATATCTGGCATATCACGAATAGCGAAAGGCAGGCTATCTGGCGCTAACATACTCGACTGCCAAAACTCATTCAAGTTCATTCCCAGATCCTGAATATGCTGGCTCTGACTCACCTCTTCCGGGGCCTCAATGCGTTCACAATAAATTGCATCAGCACCGGTGTGCCG
The DNA here is from genome assembly GCA_044340835.1 of Polynucleobacter sp. GTDB lineage: Bacteria > Pseudomonadota > Gammaproteobacteria > Burkholderiales > Burkholderiaceae > Polynucleobacter. The sequence goes on along the minus strand of JBIISV010000148.1, from coordinate 1,975 downwards.
AACCAATTGCATCAGAACATCTGCAGGTGCGCCGCTGTATTCCAATAAATCGGATCCTAAGGCACGTAATTGGGTCCTTAATTCATCCAAAGATTCCCTGAGGAAGGCTTGGCGATGACGGCCTACCCTTGGAAAACCGAATGCATGGGTAACCTGCGGAGGATGGATGTACACCGGCAGCAAGTATTGAGCATGCAGACAGGCCTCTGCGAGAGCCGGGTTATCCGTCAACCGTAAATCATTTCTAAACCAATAAATACAGATACTCATTTATTGCATTCCGGGGCTTACTAGGGAGGATTTTTTGAGGCGGCAGGCATCTGAGCAGTACTTAATCGATTCCCAATTCTTTTCCCAAGCTTTGCGCCAAGTCATTTCCCTGCCACAAGCGACGCATAACTTGCTCGGCAAAAAGGATTTATTTCCCTTGAATCCAGATTTTTTAGACTTGGTCATACTTGCCCATTAAAAAAAGAATAGACTCATCAGCATGAACCTACTGCGAGACTGCCCTTGAAAGCGTTTTACGCCGACCACTATGTTTTACCACTTCCTACCGGACACCGTTTTCCGATGGAGAAATATAGAAAATTGCGGGACTTGGTTTCACAGTTAAATGGTATTCAACTCGAGACTGCGCCTAGTGCTACTGATACTCAAATACTGTATGCCCATGATCCGAGCTATCTCATCAAAGTGTTACAAGGTACTCTGAGCCCTCAAGAGCAACAAGAGATTGGATTTCCCTGGAGTGCCCAAATGGTTGAGCGCTCTCGCAGGTCTGCTGGCGCAACACTTGCAGCCGCTAAGGTCGCACTTCAAGAGGGGGTGGCTGCCAATTTAGCCGGCGGTACACACCATGCCTACCGCAACAAAGGGAGTGGATTTTGCGTATTCAATGACTCGGCTATCGCAGCCAGAGCAATCCAAAAAGAAGTGCGCTCAAAGCTAAAAGTTGCCATTATTGATCTCGATGTCCATCAGGGCGATGGAACGGCGTCTATTTTAGAAAATGATTCCTCGATCTTCACGCTCTCTATTCATGGAGAGAATAATTTTCCTTTCACAAAAGAAGTAAGTGACCTTGATATTGGCTTGCCAGATGGAGCCGATGATGAATCTTATTTAGCGGCACTCCATCAAGGCTTAGAATTATTAGATCAACGCTTTAAACCCGACTGCATCATTTACTTAGCCGGGGCTGATCCGCATGAAGGGGATCGCCTTGGAAAATTGAGTGTCAGTAAGGCAGGAATGCGTCAACGAGATGAATGCATATTCCAGCTTGGCTTAGATCGTCAGATTCCGATTGCATTGAGTATGGCTGGTGGTTACGGTAAAGAAATAGAGTCGACGGTAGATATTCACTTCCAAACCATTCAGACTGCACTTCAATACCAACAACGCTATCGGTAAATTGCTTTTTCTTAGCTGACAAAGCACTTAATGAGCATAAGGTATAAGATTGCACCTAACACCTCAAAGTCACCACATTGATATTACGCTCTCCATTAGATATGTTTCGCATTCGACTTACCTCGCTCTTACTCATCCTCTTTGCGCCACTCATGGTGCAGGCGATTGATTTGCAGCCAAATGATATTGTTGCTCCACCACCGGGCAAAAATCTCATCACGATCAGCTACCTCAATACAGAGAGTGCGACGCTTTATAGCAATGGCTCTGTTTATTCAAAGGGCTCGTATACAAATCCTATTATCGATACTCACAGTGCCATTCTCCGGGGCACCAGAACTTACACATTAGGCAGCCTCCCTGTAGCCTCCTTTATTCAACTTCCCTATGGAACCATCCAAGCAGGAGGATCGCTTGCGGGCCTACCCAATAATTCAGGAATTGGTGATCTGACTATTGCAACTGCAATCTGGCCTTATCACGACAAAATCAATAGAACTTACATTGGTGCTGCTGCTTATCTCACGAGCCCTACTGGCAGCTACTCCAGTCAAAACGT
>JBIISV010000147.1:0-4808 GCA_044340835.1 Polynucleobacter sp. | reverse complement strand
CACGAATAGACTTCACCATCATGCTCGACCGCTAAGCCCTTACCGCAAAATTCGGCTTGCGTGCAGGTTTGCGCAGGCAAGCCCGCTGCTTGCGCAATGGCAGTTTCAAACAAATTCACATGAATGCGGCCAAAATCTTTTTTAAGCCATTCGTCCCACACGACTGATAAAAAATGGCCGTAATCATCGGGATCAACTGACCAATCCGTGACTACGGAGAGGGGATGGCCTGGCTTAGCTCGGTCCGAGTCCTGCATTGGCGCTGATGAAAAATCCATCTTGCCTGGCGCGCTCTGCTTAAAACTACGGGGCTCTACTGCGGGATTAAATTGAATCCGCCAAGTGCTCAGTTCTTCAGTCAAAAAACGGTAAACAGCCTCGGGTTGTTTTGCATTTTGACGATTCACAACACACAAGGCGGCGAAAGGGACTTCTGCCTTAGCCAGCTTTTTAGCAGCGGCCATAACAAAGTCAAAAGTGGGTTTACCATTTCGGGTCTTGCGGTAGTAGTCGTGCAATTCCCTAGGGCCATCAATCGATAAACCCACATGAAAATGGTGCTTCTTTAAAAACGCCACCCATTCATCGTCAAGTGCAATGCCATTGGTTTGCAGGTCATTCTCAATGCGCTGACCTGCCTTGGCATATTTCGCCTGTAGCTCCACTACCTTCTCATAAAAAGGCAAGCCCATTAAAGTGGGCTCACCACCTTGCCATGAGAAAACCACTTGCTCACCGGTTTGTGCTTCGATGTACTGCCGAATATGCTGCTCCAGATGCGAATCGCTCATCCGAGCATGCTCATCGTGCTTGAGTAAATCAGTCTTGTGCAAATAAAAGCAATAGTCGCAATCGATATTACACTCCGCACCTGATGGTTTATTCATCGCATGAAAGCGATAGTGCCGACCTGCTGGTAATGCAGGGAGATTTATCTTTGGCTCAAGCACCCAAAAACCTTAAGGTTATTCCCATTCGATCGTTGCCGGTGGTTTTCCACTAATATCGTAGACCACGCGGTTGATACCGCGCACTTCATTAATAATTCGATTTGATACTTTACCCAACAAGTCATGAGGCAGGTGAGCCCAATGCGCGGTCATAAAGTCTTGCGTTTGTACCGCTCTCAAGGCGACAACGTATTCATAGGTTCTGCCGTCACCCATGACACCTACTGACTTCACTGGTAGAAATACCGCAAAGGCTTGACTAGTAAGGTCATACCAAGACTTTTGACTCGCTTCATCAATGGTGTTGCGCAACTCTTCAATGAAGATAGCATCAGCACGTTGTAAAAGATCTGCAAATTCTGCTTTGACTTCACCCAAGATACGCACACCCAGGCCTGGTCCAGGGAAGGGATGGCGATACACCATCTCACGTGGCAAACCTAAAGCCATGCCGAGTTCACGAACTTCATCTTTAAACAATTCACGTAAGGGCTCAAGTAGTTTGAGATGCATATCTTCAGGTAAGCCGCCGACATTGTGGTGACTCTTAATCGTATGCGCGCCCTTTTTCCCTTTACCAGCAGACTCGATCACGTCTGGGTAAATAGTACCTTGTGCAAGCCACTGGGCATTTTTAATTTTACCGGACTCGAGCTGGAAAATATCGACGAATTCTTTACCAATGATTTTGCGCTTCGCTTCAGGGTCAGCAACGCCAGAGAGCTCAGACATAAACCTCTCTTTGGCGTCCACTCGAATTACTTTAACGCCAAGATTGCGAGCAAACATTTCCATCACTATGTCACCTTCGTTTAGACGAAGCAGACCATGATCTACAAATACGCAGGTAAGCTGCTCACCAATCGCGCGATGAATGAGTGCGGCAGCAACACTGGAATCTACACCACCTGATAAACCCAGAATAACTTCCTCATCACCCACTTGCTTGCGAATATGCGCAACTGCTTCGCTAATATAGTCACCCATTACCCAGTCTGGTTTGCAGCCACAGATCTGATGCACAAAGCGGCCTAATATTGTCTCGCCTTGTAAGGTATGCGTAACTTCTGGGTGGAACTGGAAAGCGTAGAAACGACGCTCTTCATCCGCCATGCCTGCAATAGGACAGGATTCTGTTGAAGCCATTAACTTAAATGCTGGTGGCAATGTCGTTACCGAATCGCCATGGCTCATCCATACCTTCAGAATGCCATGGCCTTCGCTAGTAGAGAAATCTTGAATTCCCTTGAGTAGATGAGTGTGGCCATGAGCGCGGACTTCGGAGTAACCAAATTCACGGGCCTTACCTAAAGATTCAGCAGAGGCAACGGCACCACCGAGTTGGGTTGCCATGGTTTGCATGCCGTAGCAAATACCGAGAACAGGGACGCCTAATTCAAATACGATTTGCGGTGCACGGGGGCTACCCTCTTCAGTGACTGAACTTGGACCACCAGACAGAATAATTCCCTTGCCACCCTGCTCTTGAATAAATTTACGAATGAATTCTGGATCACAATCGTAAGGATGGATTTCAGAATAGACGCGCGCATCACGCACGCGCCTGGCAATCAGTTGGGTGACTTGTGAACCAAAGTCGAGAATCAGTATTTTGTCGTGCACGAAAAGAACTGCCTTAGTTTAAGTCTTAATCAATATGGTAATTTGGCGCTTCCTTAGTGATCTTCACATCATGCACGTGCGACTCGCGTACGCCAGCTGAAGTGATTTCCACAAAATTGGCTTTCTCGTGAAGTTCATCAATCGACTTACAACCCAGATAGCCCATTGAAGAACGAATACCACCAGTCAGTTGATGCAAGATGGCAAGAACGCTGCCTTTATAAGGAACCTGACCTTCAATGCCTTCGGGTACTAGCTTCTCCGCATTAGCTGTACTGATATCGCTCTGGAAATAACGGTCTGCGGAACCATCCGCCATCGCACCCAAGGAACCCATACCACGATAGCTCTTATAGGAGCGACCTTGATACAAGAATACTTCGCCAGGAGCCTCTTCAGTTCCCGCAAACATACCACCCATCATGACAGAGCTTGCACCAGCAGCTAAGGCCTTAGCAACATCGCCAGAGTAACGTACACCGCCGTCAGCAATTAAAGGAATGCCGGTACCCTTGAGTGCGGCAGCCACATTTACAATGGCGCTAATTTGCGGCACCCCAACACCAGCAACAATTCGGGTAGTGCAAATGGAGCCGGGACCAATACCCACTTTTACACCATCGGCACCATGATCAGCCAAGGCTCTAGCAGCATCGCCAGTAGCGATATTGCCCCCGATCACTTGGACATGAGGATAGTTTTTCTTGACCCACTTGACTCGATCTAATACCCCTTGACTATGGCCATGGGCAGTGTCGACCACAATCACATCAACCCCTGCACGAACTAAGAGCTCGATACGCTCATCGTTATCAGGGCCGACGCCAACTGCAGCACCAACTCGTAATTTACCTTCACTGTCTTTGCAAGCATTAGGGTGTTCGGTAGCCTTCAAAATATCTTTAACAGTAATGAGGCCCCGTAACTCAAACTTGTCATTCACAACCAGCACACGCTCTAAGCGATGCTTACTCATTAAGCGTTTTGCCTCTTCTAAGGAGCAACCTTCTTTAACGGTGATCAAGCGCTCACGCGGAGTCATCTTCGTTTTAACCGATGCATCTAAGTCTTCTTCAAAGCGCAAGTCGCGATTGGTGATGATCCCTACCACTTCCTTACCTGTCAGAACCGGAAATCCAGAGAAACCATGTTCACGAGACAGTTGCATTACTTGACGGAGAGTGGCATCAGGGCTAATCGTAATGGGATCACGCAATACGCCGGATTCATAACGCTTCACCTTGGCAACTTCTCTCGCCTGCTCTGCAGGCTTTAGATTTTTATGCACAATGCCAATACCGCCCTCGCTAGCCATGGCAATAGCCAATCGACCTTCGGTAACGGTATCCATCGCAGCAGAAACCAATGGAGTATTCAGTGAAATCTCTCGAGTTAACTTACTTGCCAAGCTGGCATCTCGAGGAAGCACCGAAGAATAAGCTGGCACGAGGAGCACATCGTCAAAAGTGAGTGCTTTTTGAATGAGTCGCATGCAAAACCCCTAGTCACAAAAAACGATTATAGCCTCCTGGCCTTTCTTTTAGCTGCAGCAGCCTGGAATTTGGCATCTTGATTCTGGTTAGCCTTCTTTCGACGAACCGCCTTGGGATCTACCAAAAGCATTGAATACAGCTCTAAACGATCTCCCTCGTAAATAGGGCTATCCCAGTCTTTACGCTTGCCAAAGACACCAAAACAGCCTTTTCTAGAAAGCCTTGGATCATCAGGACCGGTTGCAAGACCCGCCTTTTGAAGTGCTAGACCAACTGTAGGACGCTCTTTAGGGCTTAAGTCCAAGCTAAAAGGGGTAAGCTGAGGCGCCCCTACTCTAGCGTCACAGATAAAGATATCTAGAGGCTTCACGATGCTACTGTCCATCCAGGTCTTCGGCTCGCTTTACAAAACAATCTACAAAAGTGCCAGCAATATGACCAAAAACGGGGCCAATGATCTTATCTAGAATCGCGCTTTTAAACTCCCAGTGCAGCTTAAACTCAACCTTGCAGGCATCCTCTTTCAGTGGAATAAAGTGCCACTGACCTGAAAAATGCTTAAAAGGCCCATCCACAAAGACCATATCAATACTTTCTGGGCGATGATTGGCGTTGCGGGTATGAAAGTACTGATTAATACCCTTGAAATGAATATTGATTTTGGCATCCAGAATGGTCTCGGTTTGCTCAAAAATTTCCACCCCGCCACACCAGGGCAAGAACTCCGGGTAACGCGCAACGT
>JBIISV010000146.1:0-4813 GCA_044340835.1 Polynucleobacter sp. | reverse complement strand
GAGGACCACGGCGCCAAAATTGAACTCCGAAATCGTATGCAGGGCGATGAAGTAATCGGTGCAAAAGTATCAATTTTATTTATGAATCTGGCAAAAGAGGCAGCATAAGAATGGCAAGTATCTTGGTGGTCGACGATGAGATGGGAATCCGTGAGCTTCTCAACGAGATTCTGACGGATGAAGGCCATACTGTGTATGCGGCTGAGAGCGCTATACAGGCGCGGACCATTCGTGAGCAAATGCGCCCAGACTTGGTTTTGCTTGATATCTGGATGCCAGACGTTGATGGCATTACTTTGCTAAAAGAGTGGTCTAAGACTGGGCAACTGACTATGCCAGTAGTGATGATGTCGGGACATGCCACGATTGATACAGCGGTTGAGGCCACCAGAATTGGTGCGCTTAATTTTTTAGAAAAGCCGATTGCACTTCAAAAACTACTGAAGACAGTGACTAAGGCGCTCGAGAGTTCTCCTAAGTATGTTGAGCAGGTTGAAGAAAAGGTATCTTCAGCGTCCCCATCTAGTGCCGGCCCTAAATTGATGGTCGGCGAGGCAGCTTCGCAAGTCCAAGATGGTGAGTACATTAGCGGCATTGCAAAAACCTATTTTGATTTGCCGCTCAGGGAGGCTCGAGACTTATTTGAGAAAGCCTATTTTGAGCATCAAATGATCATTATGGGTGGCAGTATGACGAAGATTTCTGAATACACTGGCCTTGAGCGTACGCATCTCTATCGCAAATTAAAAGCCTTAGGAATTGACACTTCGCGCAATAAGGCCGAGCAGTAGACTCATTACGCCAGCCTGATTTGGCGATCTGGAGTATTCCACGATATAGGCCTTGCAGGGGATAATAGCCTTCATATCACTTCGGAATTATTCCCATGGAAATTAAGGTTCACTTTCTAGATAAGCTACGTCTTGAAGCCAAGTTCGACGACTTCACGGTGATTTCTGACCAGCCTGTCCGCTATAAAGGGGATGGCTCAGCACCCGGACCTTTCGATTACTTTCTAGCATCATCGGCCTTATGTGCTGCATACTTTGTGAAGCTGTATTGCGACACTCGAAATATTTCTACTGAAAATATTCGCCTTTCACAAAATAATATTATTGATCCAGAAAATCGGTATCAGCAGATTTTTAAGATTCAAGTTGAGTTACCAGACGATATCTCCGCAAATGATCGTCAAGGGATTTTGCGCTCCATCGAGCGCTGTACCGTTAAAAAAGTGGTACAAGCTGGGCCTGAGTTTGTGATTGAGGAGGTCAAGAGCTTAGATGCTGATGCCCAGACTTTATTGGCCTTAAAGCCAGACTCAGGCGCGAGCACCTTTATTGCAGGAAAGGATTTGCCACTGGAGCAGACCATTGCCAATATGTCTGGCGTTCTGGCAAATCTAGGAATTAAAATTGAAGTTGCCTCATGGCGAAATATTATTCCGAATGTATGGTCTTTGCATGTTCGGGATGCCCATTCACCGATGTGCTTTACTAACGGGAAGGGATCCACCAAAGAAAGCGCATTGGCATCCGCTTTGGGCGAGTATATCGAGCGTCTTAGCAATAATCATTTCTATGCGGGCGCATTCTGGGGCGAAGACATTGCGAGCGCCGCTTTTGTTCACTATCCAAATGAGCACTGGTTTAAACCGGGCGCTAAAGATACCCTCCCCCCAGAAATTTTGGATGAGTACTGTCTCAATATTTTTAATGCAGATGGCGATTTGCGCGGTTCCCATTTAATCGATACCAACTCTGGTAACTTGGGTCGTGGCATCTGTTCGTTGCCCTATGTGCGACAGTCTGATGGTAAGACCATTTATTTTCCGTCTAACCTGATTGAAAATCTCTATGTCAGTAATGGTATGAGTGCTGGCAATACCTTGGCCGAAGCTCAGGTGCAATGCCTGTCGGAGATTTTCGAGCGGGCAGTGAAGCGTGAAATTCTTGAGGGCGAAATTGCTTTACCGGATGTGCCACAGGAAGTGCTTGCAAAATATCCTAGTATTCTGGCCGGCATTCAGGGCTTAGAAGAGCAGGGCTTTCCGGTATTGGTGAAAGATGCGTCATTGGGCGGGGTCTACCCTGTCATGTGCGTGACTTTGATGAATCCCAGAACAGGTGGCGTGTTCGCATCATTTGGCGCACACCCAAGTCTTGAGGTTGCGCTAGAGCGAAGTTTGACGGAATTGTTGCAGGGGCGTAGCTTAGAGGGCCTGAACGATTTACCGCCGCCCACTTTTGCAAGTGAAGCAGTAACTGAGCCCAATAACTTTGTTGAGCATTTCATTGATTCGAGCGGTATTGTGTCGTGGAGGTTCTTCAGCGCAAAATCAGATTACGATTTTGTTGAGTGGGATTTTTCTGGCAAAGGCAAAGACTCTAATGCGCAGGAAGCGGCAATTTTGTTTGGCATTCTTGAGTCTCTGGATAAAGAATGCTATGTGGCGGTGTATGACCAGCTAGGTGCCATTGCTTGCCGTATTCTCGTGCCGGGCTATTCCGAGATTTATCCTATAGAAGATCTAATTTGGGATAACACCAATAAGGCGCTGTTGTTTCGTGCCGATATTTTGAACCTATCTAATCTGGATGATGTTAGCTTAAGTGCACTGCTTGAGCGTCTAGAAAATAATGAGTTAGACGAGTACGGTGACATTGCCACATTGATCGGTATTGAGTTTGATGAGAATACAGCTTGGGGTCAATTAACGGTTCTAGAGCTAAAGCTCTTGATTCATCTTGCTTTAAAGCAATTCGACGAATCACATGAGCTAGTAGGCGCCTTTCTTCAATACAACGATAATACGGTGGAGCGCAGATTGTTTTATCAGGCCTTAAATGCAAGACTAGAAATTGAGTTGCGTGATGACTTGAAGTTCGATGACTATGAAGTCAATTTGCGCCGTATGTTTGGCGATGAACGGATGGATGCTGTAATAGGATCAGTAGACGGAAGCATCCGTTTCTATGGCTTGACTCCAACTAGCATGAAGCTAGAGGGCCTCGACAGGCACCAGCGCTTGATTGACAGCTATAGAAAATTACATACTGCACGTGCTAGAGCTATAGTAAATAAAGTGCCGAGCAATGGGAGTTAAATCAGAGGTGAATGCTCATCACTCAACTTTGCCAATTTTTTTCACAACATCAACCATCTGGGCCGACTCCTTGTCCCAGTAAATCTTAAACTCTGGCGCATCAAGATATTGAATTGGACTGCCGGCGTTATTAATGACGGATCGAACACGCTCATCATTTGCCGCAAGTTTAGCCGCTTCGCGCAGCTTATTGGTAATCGCTTCAGGGGTGGCGCTAGGAACAAATAATCCCGCCCATTGAGCAAACTCGATCTTCACACCCATTTCCTTAAAGCTCGGTACCTCGGGGATGCTTGCTAGTCGTCCTTCACCCCAATGTGCCAGAGCACGAACTTTACCCGCTTTAATTTGTTGGACAATAGATGATGGCCCAGTTGCCAAGGCATCTACTTGTCCGCCCAATAAGCCAATAATTGCTGGGCCGGCTCCGGTATAGGGAATATGAACCATGAAAAACTTTTCGGATGACTTCAGCATTTCCATTGGCACATGCATCGTCCCATAATTTCCTGAAGAACCAAAATTGTATTTACCTGGATTAGCGCGCATCGCCGCAACGAATGATTTGTAATCTTTCCATGGGCTGTCTGCTCTGACAACCAACACTGTTGGGTCGGCAGTAAAGCGTGCAATGGGTTTTAACTGGTTTAGTTGGAAAGACTGCTCTCGACCAACGATCTTATCTGCTTCAGGAATAATGGAGATTGAAGAGAGGGCCATCAAAATCGTATAACCATCAGGCTTAGATTTAGCGACAGATGCCATGCCAATGCCGCCACCAGCACCACTCTTATTTTCAACAATAACCGGCTGAACCAGAATGCGCGACATCGCTTCAGCAACAGGTCTGCCCACAGTATCTGCTACACCCCCCGGTGGAAATGGGACGACCATATTGATTGGTTTAGTTGGCCAGGCCTCTTGAGAAAAGCCAATGGTAGAAAACAAAGCTAAGCCACTTAGCAATAAACTCGCAACAATTTTTTGTCTCATAGTATTTACCTGGTTATTATTTGGTTTTCGCTTTACTCTACTACAAATTTCAGCATTAAAATCTAGGGTTTTCTTAGACAAAACCCCAAATGGAGACAAAACCATGAAATACGCCACATTTTCTCTGCTCAACGATCCCAGTAAAGCCCGGGTTGGGTCAATTTCGGAAGATGGTCAAACTGTTGAAGAGTTGGATTTGGGCGTAGATGTCAGTGAGGATGGCATCGTAGCAATTTTGCGTGCAGATCTGGCAGGAAAGTTGCCTAAGCCTGTTGCAACTTATGCATTTTCCGCTATTCGTTTGTTGGCCCCAGTGCCAAGACCTAGAAGAAATATTTTTTGTGTGGGAAAGAATTATCACGAGCACGCAAAAGAATTTTCTAATAGTGGCTTTGACGGTAGCGCTAAGCCTGGTGAAGACATTCCTTCCCATGCAATCTTTTTTACGAAGCCACCTGAATCTGTTACAGGACCCAATACGAATGTCATCATTCCTACTGCGGTTTCAACGGCAATTGATTATGAAGCCGAGCTAACTATCATTATTGGCAAGGGTGGAAAGGGCATTAGCGAAGCAGATGCAATGAAGCACGTATGGGCTTACACCGCCATTAATGATGTGACTGCTCGCGATTGGCAACAACGCCATAAGCAGTGGTTCCTTGGAAAGAGCTTTGATACCTTCTGCCCTATGGGGCCTTGGGTTGTTACTGC
>JBIISV010000145.1:0-4890 GCA_044340835.1 Polynucleobacter sp. | reverse complement strand
CTGCATCATCCATGATAAATACCCGCTTCACATACAACTTAATACCACCACGCTTATTACGATCCCATAAATCAAAAGGTGCACGTACCGGTACATACAGTAACTGCGTAAACTCGCTGCGACCCTCGACTTTGTTTAAGGAGTAGCACAGGGGATTTTCATAATCATGTGATAGGTGTTTATAAAACTCGTTATATTGCTCTTCCGTGATTTCAGATTTAGCGCGCGCCCATAATGCACTGGATTGATTGATACTTTCAAGCTCATCCTTAATGACATGCTCACTTTTCTCGGCATCCCACTCCTCTTTATTCATCTGAATAGGCAAGGAGATATGATCGGAGTACTTACGAATAATCGCTTTTAGCTGATGAGAGGAGAGGAAGTCATCCTCACCTTCACGCAGGTGCATCATGATTGATGTCCCACGCTGCGGACGATCAATACTTTCCACCGTAAATTCACCAGAACCATCGGATTCCCAGCGAACACCGTCCTTGGCAGGAAGACCTGCCCGACGAGTTTCAACGGTAATCTGGTCGGCCACAATAAAGGCGGAATAGAAACCTACCCCAAACTGACCAATCAAAGCAGCATCTTTTTGTTGATCGCCAGAAAGCTTAGAAAAGAACTCTTTAGTACCAGAGCGGGCAATCGTTCCGAGATTAGAAATTACTTCGTCTCGACTCATGCCAATACCGTTATCAGAAATAGTGACTGTTCTCGCAGTCTTATCAAAACTCACCTTGATCTTTAGATCGGGATCGTCGCCATACCAATCAGGATGTTCAATGCCTTCGAAACGCAACTTGTCTGATGCATCGGATGCATTCGAGATCAATTCACGCAGAAAAATTTCCTTGTTGGAATACAGGGAATGAATCATCAGTTGTAAAAGTTGCTTTACCTCGGCCTGAAAGCCTAATGTTTCTTTACTAGCTACGGTCATACGAATACCCTCTTCATCAATGAACTCAACCTCTTGCAAATGGGGACGAATTAATGCATTTCAAGGTCTACGCAAATAGGAATTTAGCCATCGTGAGGCCTAGGATGCTTCTGGGTCACTGGCAATTCAGCCTTCTTCCAGGCGCTAAATCCGCCTTCTAAGTGACAAATACGGGGAACCCCCATTTTTTGGAGGGTTTCGCTTGCTAAAGCAGATCGCCAGGCCGAGGCGCAATAGAGCACTAAGCGCTTACCTTCACCAAAAACTGGCTTGTAATAGGGGCTGTCTGGGTCGACCCAAAATTCCAGCATGCCACGAGGCGCATGCAAGGCATTGGGGATCATACCTTCGCGCTCCAACTCCCTCACATCGCGAATATCTACAAACAAGGTATCTTCATCATCAACAAGTTTTTGAGCTTGCTCCAAAGAAAGAGTTTCAATTTGAGCCATCGCTTGCGCAATTAATGCTTGATAGCCTAACTTCAATTTCATCAAAATCTCCTAAATTATTAACATTTTTATTTGGTTAATCTGAATGCCGTTTTCAGAAGGAACGTCCTGATAATATGCACCATGAACTTTACCCCTACAGAACTTGGCGCCAGTATTATTTTTGCTATTGCAGTACTTCACACTTTTTGCGCCTCGTATTTTGAAACACTTGCTAAAAAATCTCCCAAGCATGCTGGTTTATGGCATCTGCTTGGCGAGGTTGAAATCGTCTTTGGATTTTGGGCTGCCATCCTCATTATTTTTATGTGGCTTGCGAATGATCTTGCAACAGCAAAAGAATATGCCAATAAACGCAACTTCACAGAGCCCTTATTTGTTTTTGCCATTATGGTTGTCGCTGGTAGCAAACCGATTTTGCATTTTGCAACTCAGCTACTTCATAAACTCGGTAAAGCAATCCAAAAAATCTTACGCACCAAGCAAGCCCCTACACTGTATTTCTTAACCCTGAGCATCACTCCTTTGCTAGGCTCGCTGATTACTGAGCCTGCAGCAATGACGCTGGCAGCATTCCTATTACGAGACCTGGTCTATCGCCACAAATGCTCAACTCCATTACTCTTTGGGACCCTTGGTGTTTTATTTGTCAACATTTCGATTGGGGGCACGCTGACTAACTTTGCTGCACCGCCAGTCTTAATGGTCGCATCCACATGGGGCTGGAGTAGTGCTTTCATGTTTGCCAACTTTGGCCTTGAGGCAACAATTGCTATTTTTATCAATGCAATCGCTGCAACCTTAATTTTTCATAAGCAATTAATTGAACCCGCCAGCAAAGTAGATTACATTCGCATCCCCCTGACGATCACCGTCATCCACCTTCTCTTCCTAGCTGGCATTGTCGGGTTTGCACATGATCCTGTGATCTTTATGTGGCTCTTACTCTTTTTCATTGGCTACACCACGGCTTACCCAAAACATCAAAGTCCGCTTATTTTGCGTGAAGCTTTACTGGTGGGATTCTTCTTGGGTGGATTGGTGGTATTAGGCGCACTGCAAGGGTGGTGGTTGCAACCCATTCTGGAAACCATGAGTCCTACAGCAGTGTTCTATGGCAGCCTGGCATTAACGGCAATTACAGATAATGCTGCACTAACCTATTTAGGCTCGCTGGTGCAAGGAACCTCACCAGAATTCAAACTAGCTTTGGTTGGTGGTGCAGTGGCTGGTGGTGGCTTAACTGTGATTGCCAACGCTCCCAACCCTGCTGGACTGGCTATTTTGCGTGCTTATTTCCCAAATGCCACTGTTTCCGCAGGCTTGCTCTTTGTGGCCGCGATCCCGCCAACTATTATTGCGATTCTGGCCTTCCGCCTGCTTTAAACGTTTTATCACGTAAAATCCGAGCTTCGCCCCCAGTTATAAACCTGAGAACGGCATATGAAAAAGCTCTATATCAAAACTTTTGGCTGTCAAATGAACGAGTACGACTCGGGCAAGATGGCCGACCTCTTGCATGCCAATGAAGGCATGGAATTGACCAATACGCCGGAAGATGCAGATGTGGTTCTTTTAAATACGTGCTCGATCCGCGAAAAAGCGGAAGACAAGGTATTTTCGGATTTAGGACGTCTGCGCGAGCTTAAGAAAACCAAACCCCATTTATTGATTGGTGTTGGTGGCTGTGTTGCCAGTCAAGAAGGTCAACAAATTATCAGTAGAGCCCCTTATGTAGATGTGGTATTTGGTCCGCAAACATTACATCGCCTATCCGACCTCATTACTCAGCGGCGTGAGACCGGTAGACCTCAGGTCGATATCTCTTTTCCGGAGATCGAAAAGTTTGACCATCTCCCCGCCTCACGCCAAACCCGTGGTTCTGCTTATGTCTCGATCATGGAGGGTTGCTCAAAGTATTGCAGCTATTGCGTAGTTCCCTATACTCGAGGCGAAGAGGTATCGCGCCCTTTTGATGACGTACTTACTGAAGTAGCCGGTCTTGCTGCTCAAGGTGTGAAAGAAATTGTCTTACTAGGTCAAAACGTGAATGCCTATCTTGGCAAGATGGGTGACACCGAAGACATGGCAGACTTTGCATTACTCATTGAGTATGTTGCAGAAATCCCCGGTATTGAAAGGATTCGTTTTACTACCAGTCATCCCAAGGAATTTACCCAGCGCTTGATTGACGTCTACGCAAAAGTTCCCCAGCTAGTAAGTCATCTACACCTGCCAGTTCAGCATGCATCGGACTCAGTTTTATCAGCTATGAAGCGTGGCTATACTGCCCTGGAATATAAAAGCATTATTCGTAAGATGCGCGCTGTGAGGCCAGACTTAACCCTCTCTAGTGACTTCATCGTTGGTTTTCCTGGCGAAACTGATGAAGACTTTGCCAAACTACTCAAGATGGTTGAAGAGCTCAATTTTGATAATAGTTTTTGCTTCATCTTCAGCCCACGCCCTGGGACGCCTGCAGCCACTTTAAGTGATGACACGCCATATGAAGTCAAGCTCAAGCGGCTCCAAACATTGCTTGCTCTGGTTGAGTCACAAGCAAATCAGATCAGTAAAAACATGCTGGGTAATACTGAGCGGGTTCTCATTGAAGGTTTGGCAAAGGATGGGGTAAACCTGCAAGGTCGCGCCGCCAATAATCGTGTGATTCACTTTACCGCGCCAGACGAAGACATTGAATCTCTCATAGGACAAATGGTAGATATCTACATTACCGAAGTTCTCAATTTCACCCTGCGAGGCAATCTCGTCAGCGAGTTTGCTCCCACTCCCACTCATTAAGATGGCAGCCAAGCAAGCATCCCCTTGTAAATTAGCGATTGATATTCAATTTGCCAACGCAGCTATTGAAGATAAAGTGCTTGCTATTGCTAGCCTGGCGGCAATCAAAAAATGGGTGAAGGCGGCGGTTCAATTCAATGGCTTGGTCACCTTACGCTTTGTAAATACAGCAGAAGGTAAAAAACTCAATTTTGTATATCGCTCCCAAGATAAAGCGACCAACGTGCTCACCTTTCCCTACGAGCTCAGCCAAAAAACGGTGACTGCAGACATTATTTTTTGTCTCCCAGTAATTCAAAAAGAGGCTTTAGAGCAAGATAAAACGGCTAAAGCCCACTTGGCTCATCTCATTATTCATGGCTGCCTGCATGCCCAAGGCCTAGACCATGAGAGCGCTAAAGAAGCAAAAAAAATGGAAAGTTGCGAGCTCACCCTCCTGAAATCTTTGGGCTTTGCCAATCCCTACGCGCCCGTTTAAAGCATCTTTATTGTTTCCTTCATTGAATTTACTTATTTCTGCGATATTCTTGCTATATGCCCGACCCCAATAAATCCCTTTTAGAACGCTTGGCTGAATTTTTAACGCCACAACCAACCAGTCCAGCGGAACGTCGCCAAGAGCTGATTGATACCCTTAGAGAGGCCCAAACTGAGGGCCTAATTGATGCAGATGCTCTCTCCATGATT
>JBIISV010000034.1:0-16981 GCA_044340835.1 Polynucleobacter sp. | reverse complement strand
TTAACCGCTTATTAAGCTTCATAACGTGTTCCTACGCCAATACGCGGGCGATTGCTTTGGCTACCTTATCAATGTTTTTGGTATTGAGGGCGGCCACACAAATACGGCCAGTGGAGAGGGCATAAATGCCATCTTCCTTTTGCAAGCGTTCTACTTGCTCTGTACTCAAGCCCGAGTAAGAAAACATACCGCGCTGGGCTTCTATAAAAGTGAAGTCTTGTTTTACACCAGCAGCAGCTAATTTTTCTACAAGACCATGACGCATTGCTTTAATCCGATCACGCATCTGCGCTAGCTCATCTTCCCAGAGCTGTCTTAGCTCTGGTGAGTTTAGGACGGAGGCAACGATTGCGGCACCGTGTGTTGGAGGGTTAGAGTAGTTGGTGCGAATCACGCGCTTTAATTGGGAGAGCACGCGAGTGGATTCATCTTTACTTTGGGTTACGATAGACAAAGCACCAACGCGCTCGCCATAGAGTGAGAACGATTTGGAAAAAGAGCTAGAGACAAAGAAAGACATGCCAGATTCGGCGAACAAACGCACTGCAATACCATCTTGCTCGATACCCGCCGCGAAGCCTTGGTATGCCATATCTAAGAACGGAATCAATTCCTTTGCTTTACAGATCTCGATTACTTGGCGCCACTGCGCTTCAGAAATATCTGCACCCGTTGGGTTATGACAGCAAGCGTGCAGCAAGACGGTGGTGTTCTTTGGCGAAGACTCTAAAGACTTCACCATCCCAGCAAAATCTACGCCACGGGTTTTGCCATCGAAGTAGGTGTACTCAAGCACTTCAAAGCCAGCAGATTCAAAAATACCGCGGTGGTTTTCCCAGGTGGGGTTGCTAATGGCGCAAGGTGCATTTAAGTTGAGACGCTTGATAAAGTCGGCACCAACCCGCAATGCACCAGTTCCACCAAGACATTCAGCAGTTACAACGCGCCCATCTTTAATGAGTGATGAGTCAGCGCCAAATAATAAGTTCTGAACTGCGCTGTTGTAGGGGTTTGGGCCTTCAATTGGAATGTAGCTACGCGGTGAGTGCTTTGCAACAATCGCCTCTTCAGCCTGAATTACCGCTTTCAAAAGCGGCACTTTGCCTTCGTCGGTGTAATACACGCCAACCCCCAGGTTGACCTTGTCTGCGCGTTGATCGGCGACATAGGCTTCTGTGAGGCCAAAAATAGGGTCTTTTGGGGCTAGTTGGACGGAGGCAAAAAGGTTCATTTGAGGATCAAAAAGGGGTGATAAAGGGTAAATAAAGGATCTGCTTCACTGTTCAATCGCATTTAATTCAGTCAAATTAGGCTTAGATTCAACTATTTCCAAATAAAAACGGCAAAATCAGTGTTTGTACAAAATTCGCTGTGCCATAACAATGCACAGGTGAAATGATAGCTGAGATGCCCCCTAAGTTACCCAAAAGTTCTTCAAATCCCAAAGATGCTGAAAGCAAGAAAAGCCCTGTAGCCGATCCTTTAGGTGAGGTGGGTCATGATCTCGATCCGGCTAAGTTTGTTTCTTTTCCAGATTCACCTTTTCAGCTCTATCAACCTTTCCCGCCAGCAGGGGATCAGCCTGCCGCAATAGATGCACTCGTAGCCGGTATTGGGGATGGATTGACTTTTCAGACGCTCTTGGGGGTCACGGGCTCAGGTAAAACCTTCACGATGGCTAATGTGATTGCTCGAACTGGCCGTCCCGCCATCATTTTTGCCCCCAATAAGACCTTGGCCGCTCAGCTTTACAGTGAGTTTCGAGAGTTCTTCCCAAAAAATGCCGTGGAGTACTTCGTGAGTTACTACGATTACTACCAGCCTGAGGCGTATGTCCCTACGCGAGATTTGTTTATTGAAAAAGATTCATCTATCAATGAGCATATTGAGCAGATGCGACTTTCCGCTACCAAGAGCTTGTTGGAGCGAAGGGACGTCATCATCGTCGCAACCGTATCGGCAATTTACGGCATCGGCAATCCGGGCGACTATCACAGCATGGTGATGACTTTGCGCCCCGGTGACAAGATGAGTCAGCGCGATATTTTGATGCGCTTAATTGCGATGCAGTATGACCGTAATGAAACAGATTTCAAGCGCGGTGTTTTCCGAGTGCGAGGCGATACGATTGATATTTTCCCGGCAGAGCATAACGAATTAGCGGTGCGCGTTGAGCTCTTTGATGATGTCATTGAGAGTTTGCAATTTTTTGATCCGCTTACTGGAAGAATTCGCCAGAAGATCCCCCGTTTTACGGTTTATCCCAGTTCGCACTACGTAACACCGCGTGATACTGTCCTTAAGGCTATCGAAACGATTAAGGCAGAGTTACGAATTCGTCTTGATGAGTTTGTAAAAGAGGGGAAGCTCGTTGAAGCGCAACGTTTAGAGCAACGCACCCGCTTTGATTTGGAGATGCTCAATGAATTAGGTTTTTGCAAGGGCATTGAGAACTACTCCCGCCACCTCTCTGGCGCGATGCCGGGAGAGGCTCCCCCTACCTTGGTGGATTATCTGCCGAATGATGCCTTGATGTTCTTAGATGAGAGTCACGTTCTGATAGGTCAGCTTAATGCAATGTATAACGGGGATAAATCGCGTAAACATACCTTAGTAGAGTTTGGTTTCCGCTTGCCTTCTGCGATGGATAACCGCCCACTGAAGTTCACCGAGTTTGAAACGAAAATGCGTCAAACCGTTTTTGTTTCTGCGACGCCTGCTGATTATGAAAATACCCATACCGGACAAGTAGTCGAACAAGTCGCTAGACCGACAGGACTGGTCGACCCAGAAATTGAAGTATTACCTGCAAGTTCACAAGTTGATGATCTACTCAGTCAGATACATGAGCGCGTCAAAGTGCATGAGCGGGTACTGGTAACTGTCTTAACAAAACGGATGGCGGAGCAGTTGACAGATTATTTATCTGACAACGGCGTGAAGGTCCGCTATGTGCACTCTGATATAGATACAGTAGAACGCGTTGAAATTCTGCGTGATCTTCGCTTGGGTGTATTTGATGTCTTGGTGGGTATCAATTTATTGCGTGAAGGCTTGGACATTCCTGAAGTCTCACTGGTCGCCATCTTGGATGCAGATAAAGAGGGGTTCTTGCGCTCCGAACGCAGCTTAATTCAGACGATTGGAAGAGCCGCTCGCAACATCAAAGGCAAAGCGATTCTGTATGCCGATCGGATCACCGATTCTATGAAGCGAGCAATGGGAGAGACCGAGCGTCGGCGCAATAAACAAATTGCTTTTAATAAGGCAAACGGGATCGAGCCTCGTGGCGTCCAAAAGCGAATTAAAGACATTATTGATGGGGTCTATGACGTCAAAGAGAAGCGTTCTGAGATGCAGGTGGAGCAGGAGCGAGCCCGCTATGAGGATATGAGCGAAAAGGACCTGGCAGGTGAAATCAAGCGTCTAGAGAAGCAAATGAACTCAGAAGCCAAGAATTTGGAGTTTGAAAAGGCTGCCGCGACCCGCGATAGGCTTACCAAAATCAAGGAAATGGCCTTTGGGGCTCGTTCTCGAGATGCCGTTTAAAGTTTGGGGTTAATTCCCGAGCAGATTAGTTGGGTATATGGTAAAGTTGAGTGGAATGGTCGGGTATTACCCGCCCGGCTGTTAGCTGTCCATAACAATCCATTACCAAGGTGACATATGAGACTTACAACCAAAGGCCGTTTTGCAGTAACCGCAATGATCGATTTAGCCCTCCGTGAAACCCACGGGCCTGTAACTTTGGCTGGAATCAGTCAAAGACAGAAGATTTCCCTGTCCTATTTAGAACAGTTATTTGGCAAATTACGCCGCTTCAATATCGTGGAGAGCACTCGCGGTCCTGGTGGCGGCTATACCTTAGCTCGCAAGTCTGAAGAGATTAGCGTGGCGGATATTATCGTTGCTGTTGATGAGCCACTAGATGCAACCCAGTGTGGTGGCAAAGGCAATTGCCATACTGATGAAGAAAATCAGGGCCACTGCATGACGCATGATCTTTGGTCGAGCTTAAATTCTAAGATGGTGGAATACCTCAGTTCCGTTTCATTACGTGACTTAGTTCAACAGCAAGCTGGTCGCGGCGTCATATTGCATGACCTGCGTCCCAAAAAAATCAAGTCTGAGACTGTCAAGGTAGGAAAGCCAGCATCAGCAGTAGCAGCAGTAAAAGAAGCCACGCCTAAGCGTGTTCTAATCAATTCCGTTTTTAACCTGGCTAAGCAAAGTTAATCTAAAAAAATTCGCTTCTTAGCTTATTCATCGATAAGAAAACAATGAACGCACCACACGATATTCCTCAGCAAGCAGTCCCTATGTTTAGCCCGGAACACTTTCCGGTCTATATGGATTACTCAGCTACAACGCCGATTGATCCTCGCGTAGTAGACAAGATGTTGCCTTATTTGCGTGAGCAGTTTGGTAATGCGGCATCTCGGAGTCATGCCTATGGTTGGGCTGCAGAGGAGGCAGTTGAGTGGGCGCGTTCAGAAGTGGCGCAACTAGTGCATGCAGATCCAAGGGAGATTGTGTTTACTAGCGGTGCAACCGAGAGTATTAATTTAGCAATCAAAGGTGCTGCTCATTTCTACAAAGAGCGTGGCAATCACATCATTACTGTCAAGACGGAGCATAAGGCTACCTTAGACACTTGCCGCGAGTTAGAGCGTGAAGGTTTTGAAGTTACCTACTTAGATGTTTTGCCAGATGGCATGATTGATTTCGCAGAGCTAGAAGCAGCGATGAAACCAGGCACTATCTTGCTATCTGTAATGTATGTCAATAACGAAATTGGCGTGGTACAAGATATCCCCCGTATTGGGGAGCTATGCCGCTCACGTGGAGTCATCTTCCATGTTGATTCCGCACAAGCTACCGGTAAGGTGGAAATCGATCTAGAAAAAACCAAAGTAGATTTAATGAGTTTTTCTGCTCACAAGTCTTATGGACCCAAAGGAATTGGTGCTTTATTTGTCTGTCGCAAGCCTCGCATTCGTATTGAGGCACAGATTCATGGTGGCGGTCATGAACGTGGTATGCGTTCTGGCACATTGGCGGTGCATCAAATCGTTGGCATGGGCGAAGCCTTCCGCATTGCTCGGGTTGAAATGCTTGAAGAAAATGCACGCATTCGCGCATTGCGTGATCGTTTGCTGGCTGGCTTGAAAGATATTGAAGAGGTCTATGTCAATGGTGATATGGATAAGCGGGTTCCCCATAATCTGAATATCAGCTTTAACTATGTCGAAGGCGAGTCAATGTTGATGGCTTTAAAAGACTTGGCTATCTCCTCTGGCTCAGCATGTACTTCAGCTTCGCTTGAACCTTCTTATGTATTGCGTGCATTAGGCCGTAATGACGAATTGGCTCATAGCTCAATTCGCTTTACTTTGGGGCGCTTTACCACTGAAGAGGAAGTGGACTTTACGATCAAGTTAGTGAAGGAGAAGATTGCAAAACTGCGTGAGCTTTCACCCTTATGGGAAATGTTCAAGGATGGGATTGATCTCAGCACCATCAAATGGGCGGCCCACTAAGCAGCATTCAGAATATTTAAAGTAAGTAAAACAATAAAAAAGATAGAGAGAAAATACCATGGCATATAGCGATAAAGTCATTGATCATTATGAGAACCCCCGTAATGTGGGCTCTTTTAAAAAGGGCGATGATCAAGTGGGTACCGGCATGGTTGGTGCGCCTGCTTGTGGCGACGTCATGAAATTACAGATCCGTGTGAATGATCAAGGCGTGATTGAAGATGCGAAGTTCAAGACCTATGGTTGCGGCTCTGCGATCGCATCCTCTTCTTTGGTAACTGAGTGGGTTAAAGGTAAAACTTTAGATCAAGCCTTGGGGATCAAGAACTCATTGATCGCTGAAGAATTGGCATTGCCTCCAGTCAAGATTCATTGCTCTATCCTAGCCGAAGATGCGATCAAGGCGGCTGTAGCGGATTACAAAGAAAAGCATCCGGTCCAGTAAAGATAAAAAGATACCTATCATGGCGATTACCTTAACGGAAAAAGCAGCGAAACATGTACAGCGCAATCTAGATAAGCGCGGTAAGGGTTGTGGCTTACGCTTGGGTGTTCGCACTACAGGTTGTTCAGGCTTGGCATATGAACTTGAATATGTCGATGAGTCTGCGCCAGAAGATCAAATGTTTGAGTCCAATGGCATTAAATTATTCGTGGATCCAAAGAGCTTGGCTTATATTGACGGCACCGAACTAGATTTTGTACGTGAAGGTTTAAATGAGGGTTTTAAGTTCCAGAACCCGAATGTAAAAGATGAATGTGGTTGTGGCGAATCTTTCCGCGTCTGACGATTACTTTCGCTTTTTTGGTTTAGAGCAGCGATTCAATCTTGATTTGTCAGCATTAGATCAAGCTTATTTAGCAATTCAAAAAGAAGTGCATCCTGATCGTCATGCTCGTGGAAGTGACTCCGAGAAAAGACTGGCTATGCAGCTGGCCACCCTCGCCAATACCGCTTTCCAAACTCTGAAGAACCCTATTCAGCGGGGACTCTATCTTTGCCAGCTTCAAGGGGTGGATGCCCACTTAGAAACCAATACAGCGATGCCAGCTGCCTTCCTAATGAAGCAAATGGATTGGCGGGAAAGTCTTGAAGAACACGAAGAAGATCTGACTGCTCTGGAATTGCTTGCAAAAGAGGTTGATCAATCCAAGCGTGATACTTTGGCAGAAATTGCACAGGCTGTGGATGGCGCCAAGAACTACGATCGGGCTGCTGAACTGCTCAGAGGACTCCTTTTTATTGATAAGTTTGCACTTGAGCTAGATGATGCTATCTCTGCCTTGGTAGAGCTTTAAACTCTAACCCTATGGCCTTATTACAAATATCCGAACCCGGCAAATCTTTGGCGCCACATCAGCGCCGAATTGCTGTCGGCATTGACTTAGGCACTACCAATTCTCTGGTTGCAATTGTGCGAGATGCCTTACCTAAGGTGCTTCCTGACTCTCAGGGGCGTGAGTTATTGCCTTCAGTTGTGCGTTATCTACCCAATGGTAGAACTCAAGCTGGCTTTGAAGCGCTTGAAAGTATCATTGCTGATCCGAAAAATACCATTGTTTCCGTAAAGCGCTTTATGGGTCGTGGCATTGTTGATGTTGAGCATCTTGAGAATGCACCATATGACTTTGTTGATGAGCCTGGGATGTTGAAGCTCAGAACGGTTGCCGGTGACAAGAGTCCGATTGAGGTGTCTGCAGAAATTCTGGCGCGCTTACGTCAGCTTGCTGAAGATTCTGTCAATGACGATATCGTTGGCGCTGTCATTACTGTGCCTGCTTATTTTGATGATGCTCAGCGCCAAGCAACAAAAGATGCTGCTAAGTTAGCTGGTATCGAGGTCTTACGCTTACTCAATGAGCCAACAGCTGCAGCGATTGCCTATGGCTTGGATAATGCCTCCGAAGGTATCTATGCAGTTTACGATCTGGGTGGGGGCACCTTCGATATTTCTATTTTAAAAATGAGTAGAGGGGTGTTTGAAGTCCTTTCTACCGGCGGTGATTCTGCTTTGGGTGGTGATGATTTTGATCATCGACTCTATTGCTGGGTAATTGAACAAGCAAAGCTGCCACCACTCTCGATTCAAGATCATCGCAAACTGTTGCTTGCTTGCAAGCATGCCAAAGAGTTGCTTAGTCACAATCCATTGGCGCGGGTGCATGAAACTCTCGCTGATGGTACTGTCGTCAATGTAGGAGTGAGTCAAGTCCAGTTTTTTGAGATTACCCAGAACCTGATCCATAAAACACTGGTGGCAGTAAAGAAGGCTTTGCGTGATGCCAGTCTCAAATCTGACGAGGTTAAGGGGGTGGTCATGGTGGGCGGGGCAACCCGTATGCCCCATGTGCAACGCGCAGTTGGCGAACTCTTTGGCAGCAAGCCTTTGAATAATTTAAATCCCGATCAAGTCGTCGCCTTAGGCGCTGCCATGCAAGCGGACTTACTAGCTGGCAATCAGAGTAAAGATGATGAGTGGTTATTGCTAGATGTGATTCCACTGTCCCTTGGCATTGAAATGATGGGCGGTTTGGTTGAAAAAATTATTCCGCGCAATACGCCGATCCCCGTAGCGCGTGCGCAGGATTTCACGACCTTTAAGGATGGCCAAACTGCTTTAGCAATTCAAGTTGTCCAGGGTGAGCGTGAACTGTCGGAAGACTGCCGCTCTTTAGGTAAGTTTGAATTACGTGGCATTCCGCCAATGGCCGCTGGTGCTGCCCGTATTCGGGTGACCTTCCAGGTAGATGCAGATGGCTTGCTTTCTGTTAGTGCTATGGAGCAAGGTTCGGGTGTACAAGCTTCAATTGATATCAAGCCATCTTACGGTTTGACTGATGCTGAGATTGCTCGCATGCTGCAAGATGGCTTTGCCTCTGCAAAGGTAGATCTATTGGCCAGATCCTTGAGAGAAGAGCAAGTCAACGCCCAACGTTTATTGGATGCCGTGCAAACTGCATTAGATTCTGATCGTGATTTGCTTACTAGTGATGAGCAGGCATTGGTTAATCAAGAGATGTCTGCCTTACTCAAGACTCTTAAAGAAGAAAAAGATAGCTCGCTCTTGAGAAAAGCAGTGGATCATGCCGCTAAAGCTACCGATGAGTTTGCACAAAAGCGTATGAACGCTAGCATTCAGAGGGCCTTAGCCGGTAAGAATGTCGCTGAAATCTAAAAGATACCAATAGAAATACCCATTCAATAGAAATTAATCATGACCCAGATCGTCGTTTTACCTCATACTGAATATTGCCCAGAGGGTGCAGTTGTTGAAGTTGTCCCCGGAACCTCTATTTGCGAGGCTTTATTAGAAAATCATATTCCGATTGAGCATGCATGCGATATGGTCTGTGCCTGCACTACTTGTCATGTGATTGTTAAAGAGGGTTACCAGAGCCTGAATGAGCCCGATGAAAATGAAGAGGACTTACTAGATCGTGCCTGGGGCCTCAATCCTCAATCCCGCTTATCTTGCCAAGCTATTGTGGCTCGCGAGGATTTGGTGATTGAGATTCCGAAATACTCTATTAATCATGCCAAAGAAAATCACTAATCAGTTTGGTTTGTAAGGCACTCAGTATTAAACTGAGGGTATCTAAGAGGGATGATGGGGATATGCGCTGTCAGATAAAAACGTGGAGTTTGATTGTTGTCGCAACGATGTTGAGTGCTTGCTCAAATAATAGCGATCCTTATCAAAATATGGTCTATCCGCAGACCTACACCCAAAGTGGTGGCTATAACAATTCCCCGCAGTTGGTTTCATCGGAGCAATTACAGTCTTTAGTTTCTCCAATCGCCTTATACCCAGACTCCTTACTATCTTTAATGCTATTGGCCTCCACTTATCCATTAGAGGTAGCTGAAGCCTATAACTGGCGCAATGGCAACTCCAGTCTCAGTGGTGCCGCACTACAAGATGCCCTCAAAGCGCAATCATGGAACGATAGTGTGAAGTCACTGATCGCATTTCCGCCAGCATTTAATATGATGGGTAGTAAATTACAGTGGACTCAGAATCTTGGTAATGCTTACAAGTTACAACCAGCCGATACGATGAAGGCGGTGCAGGTTTTACGCAAGCGTGCTGTGCAAGCGGGTACCCTCAAATCAAATCAGCAGATTGCTGTAAGTAGGGATACCAATGCGAATGTGTTGATTGGCCCAGCTAATACGCAATTGGTCTATGTGCCGAGCTATAACCCTAGCGTTGTTTATGGAGCCTGGCCTTACCCAGATTACCCTCCCTATCCAGCTTATAACCCTGCCTGGGGCATGATGTCATTTGGTTTGGGGATGGCAGTAGGCGGTGCATTTTGGTCTTCACCTAGCTGGTCGGACGGCACAATCAACGTGAACAATAGTGACGCCAATAATTCTGGGCGATCTACCAGAGGATTGATTGGCCCAAGCAGTATTCAGAACCAACAGCGTCTTCTGAATGATTGGAAGAACAATGCGACTCCGCAAGATAGACAGGCTGCTAGAGCAGCTGGCCAGCGTGCTGACAGTACTTTTCAGAAGGATGCTACGCCACAAGAGCGGACTCAAGCCGACCGTCTCAATCAAGAGGCGAGAAATGATTACCAGCAAGATCGCAGCAATCCAAATGCCTATCGTGAGTCAGCCCAAGAAAATATCATGCGAGAGCAGGCACGCAACGACCGCATGAATGATGATCGATTCAGTGGTCGTGGTGGTTTTGGTGCTGGCCGTATGGGCGGCTTTAGACGCTAATTTATAGAGAAGATCACAATGAAACTATTTCACAGCACTCTCTTGACCATCTGCTCCACTTTGCTGTTGCAGTCAAATGCTTTTTCTCAGGTTAACCTACCTAAAAATGATGCCTCTACAGCTGCATTAGGGGAGTTATGCAAGAATTTGGATGACATTGACGGACAGAACTTTTGTTTTGGGTTTGGGGAGGGTGTTTATCAAGCCTATCTTGCCAATCGCAATCCAAAACTGAAGTCTGGTGTTTGTTTTTCATCTACTAGTGGCACAAGAGAAGCTATCCTGTCAGAGTTTCTGACTTGGAATAAAGCGAATCCCCAATTTAATCAGGAGCGTGCAGCAAAGACTTTAGTGCGATTCTTTGAGGCAAACTACCCCTGCAAATAGTGAGTGTGTTGCACCAATATGAGGCGGTGGCGCACTGTAAAAGGGCGTTACTATTTGGTGGATGATTTCTGGGGGAGTAATATGAAATTGTTGTTCATTCTTTAGTAGTACCTCCATAGATTTTCTTTCAAGCCATCCTTCGGGGTGGCTTTTTCTTTCTAGCAATGCAGGATCTTGTCAATAAAGCTTGGAGGCTTACTGAGTTATTTCTCTACAAATGCGCGCTCAAAGACGTAGTCGCCTAGTTGACCGAGGCTAGGCGAGACTTTGAAGCCTTTAGCATCAAGCATCTCAGCAGTTTCCTTCAGCATGGATGGGCTACCACAAATCATCGCGCGGTCTACTGCTGGATCTAATGGAGGTAAGCCAATATCTTTAAAGAGTTGACCAGATTCAATGGCAGTAGTGAGGCGGCCCGTATGCTTGAATGCTTCGCGAGTCACTGTTGGATAGTAGATCAGTTTTTCACGAATGATCTCGCCAATGTATTCATCTTGAGTTAATTCATTCTTGATGTAATCCGCATAAGCCAATTCACTGACTAAGCGTACACCATGAATCAGAACCACTTTTTCAAACTTCTCGTAAGTATCCGGATCGCGAATGATGCTCATAAAAGGTGCTAAGCCAGTACCGGTGCTAAACAAGTAGAGATGCTTGCCTGGATTCAAGTCATCAATCACCAATGTACCAACAGATTTCTCGCTCACCAAGATGGGGTCGCCCACCTGAATTTTTTGGAGGCGTGAGGTGAGGGGGCCATCCTGAACTTTGATGCTTAAAAACTCTAAGTGCTCTTCATAATTAGGGCTGGCTACGCTATAGGCTCGAACTAGAGGCTTGCCTTCAACCTCCAGTCCAATCATCAAAAAGTGCCCACTGCGGAAGCGTAACCCTTTATTCCTGGTGGTCGTAAAGCTAAAAAGGGTGTCATTCCAATGCTGAACGGTGAGAACGGTTTCTGTGTTGTAGGCAGCCATAAGTACTTAAAAGTGGGTACAAAAGTCTAATTATCCTCAATCTTGACCAAGCCTTCATCCGATCTCCACATATCCATTCTGGGGAGGGCTTATATCCACCAAGACTGCAGTGGTAAGCCTTTATTTCAGGGTTTTTACCCCCTCCTAAGGCGCCACAACCAACTCGTATTCAGCCTCTTAGTCTGTTTGAGTATTTGAATGGGGCGTGAGCATGCTAAAGCGAGATAGACTATGGTCTTGTTTTGATAAGGTCACTTCATGAATCTTGCGCCCAATAGATCCATCTTTGATAGAGGTGCATGGTATGTGCTTATTCAGGCCATGCTGATTGGGCTGATCCTGTTTGGACCTCAAGGCTCTCTTGTGTTTAGTGGGGAGCCACTAAAAACCATCCTTCAATCATGCGGTATTGCTATTGGCTTATTCGCTTTTTTGATCATCGCCATTGCCGTGATGAATCTAGGAAAAAATCTCACGCCTTTGCCTTGCCCTAAAGACAATGCTGAGCTGGTTCAGAATGGCCTATACCGTTTTGTTCGACACCCAATCTATTTTGGAGTGCTTCTAGCGGCGCTTGCATGGTTCTTCGCATTTCCTGGTATTTATGTTTTGGCGTATTCTATTGGCTTGTTTTTCTTATTTGACATTAAAGCAAGTCGAGAGGAAACCTGGCTGGTAGAGCGTTTTCCAGCTTATAAGCCTTATCAAGCCAGAGTTAAAAAGCTGATTCCAGGCATCTATTGACATAGTATTTTGAGAGATTAGGAAATTAATGAGTACCGAACCTTCTGTGAGACTGATTCAGCAAAACGATTATCAGTTTGCGATTTATTACAACGAAGAACGTGACCCCATTTATGGTGATGAGCCGCCGCCATTAGGAAGGTCTCAAGGCGCAACGCCATCCCAGTTCTTGCTAGCGGGCGTGGCTAATTGCTTGTCTGATTCATTACTCTTTGCCCTTAGAAAGTTTAAGCAAAATCCGGAGCCCATTGAAACTAAGGCGCGCTGTGAGATTGGTAGAAATTCAGAAAATCGACTACGTATCTTGGCTATCCATGTGGAGATTCGGGTTGGTGTTCCTGGCTCCACCCTTGAAAATCTCGAGCGTGTATTGGCGCAGTTCCAGGATTTCTGTACCGTTTCTGCCAGTGTAGGATTAGGAATTCCGATCAATGTGACAGTCATCGATATTGAAAATACGAAGCTCTACCCAGCAAATTGATTCGCTGGGGTAGAGGGCATTACTCTTCTTCGCGACGCAGATGCGGAAATAAAATCACATCGCGAATATTGGGCACATCAGTTAACAGCATGACTAGGCGATCAATGCCGATACCGCAACCACCCGTTGGTGGCATACCGTACTCCAGTGCGCGAATGAAGTCATGATCAAAATACATCGCCTCTTCATCACCCGCTTCTTTTTGCTCTACCTGTTTACGGAAACGATTGGCTTGATCTTCGGCGTCATTTAGCTCAGAGAAGCCGTTGGCAATTTCTCGACCGGTAATAAAAAGTTCGAAGCGCTCTGTAATGCCAGGGCGTGTATCCGATTCACGGGCGAGAGGACTGACTTCAATGGGGTAATCGATAATGTAAGTCGGTTCCCAGAGATGCGCTTCAGCAACCAATTCGAATAAGGCCAATTGGAGTGCGCCGATACCAGCATTTTTTAAGGCGGGAGAATCTGGATTCTCGCCACCCTTTTTCAATTCAGCGCGGATAAAGGCGGCGTCCTCTAATTGAGCCGCTTCGTAGTTTTTATTGGATTGACCGCAGTACTTTAAGATTGCTTCAGTAATCGTTAAGCGTTGGAAAGGCTTGCTCAGATCGAGTTCACGACCCTGGTGAGTCAGAACGGCAGTACCTTGAGCATCCATAGCAGCAGCACGAATTAAAGTTTCTGTGAAATCCATCAACCAACGGTAATCCGTGTAGGCCGCATAAAATTCCATCATGGTGAACTCTGGATTGTGGCGGGGACTCACACCTTCATTACGGAAGTTACGATTAATTTCGAACACGCGCTCAAAACCACCTACTACCAAGCGTTTGAGATAAAGCTCTGGCGCAATGCGCATGAACATTTGCATGTCTAAAGCATTGTGGTGTGTAATGAATGGCTTGGCCGTAGCGCCACCAGGAATCGGATGGAGCATCGGTGTTTCGACTTCCATGAAGTCTGCATCGAGCATATGGCGGCGTAATGAAGCAATCGTATTGCTACGTGCCCTGAAAGTATTGCGACTTTCTGGATTTACGATTAGATCAACGTAACGTTGACGATACTTCGTCTCTAAGTCAGAGAGGCCATGAAACTTATCCGGCAGCGGGCGCAAAGACTTACTGAGTAAGCGCAGATTACTACATTCTACTGAGAGCTCACCCTTGTTGGTCTTGAATAAATTCCCTTCAGCAGAGATAAAGTCACCCATATCCCAGTGCTTAAATGCGCCATGGATCTCGGAACCACTGATTTCATCATTGATATAGAACTGAATCTGACCACTACGATCTTGGATGGTAGCAAAGCTGGCCTTACCCATTACGCGCTTGAGCACCATACGTCCGGCTACCTTGACGTGCACTTTTTTAGCAGCCAACCCTTCTTTAGTCAGACTGTCGTAGTGAGTATGAAGATCTGCAGCCAAGTGAGTGGGTACAAAGTCATTCGGAAATGCTACTCCGCCTGCACGTAGCTTGGCTAATTTTTCACGGCGCTCGGCAATGATGTGATTTTCATCAACAGCTTCGGTACCTGACGCTGGATTGGGATTGGAATTCGCTTGATCGTTCATATGAAATATTAATAACTAGAATAAGGGTGGTAAATCAGACACCTTGCTTCAGGCTGGCTTCAATAAAGGCATCGAGATCACCATCCAATACCTTCTGGGTATTGGAGACCTCAACGTTGGTACGTAAGTCTTTAATGCGACTCTGGTCTAGCACGTAGGAGCGGATCTGGTGACCCCAGCCTACATCCGTTTTGGTAGCCTCTAATTTATCTTGTTCTGCACGACGCTTTTGCATTTCGTGTTCATAGAGGCGTGACTTCAACATGGTCATGGCTTCAGCTCGATTACGATGTTGACTACGATCATTTTGACACTGCACCACAATCCCCGTAGGGAGGTGGGTTAAACGCACAGCAGAGTCGGTCTTATTAATGTGCTGACCACCGGCACCAGATGCGCGGTAGGTATCGGTTCGAATATCTGCTGGATTAACATCAATTTCAATCGAGTCATCAATCTCTGGATAAACATAAATGCTGGCAAAGGAAGTATGCCGTCCATTGGATGAGTCAAAAGGAGATTTGCGAACCAAACGATGCACTCCAGTCTCTGAACGGAGATGACCGTAAGCATATTCACCATCAACTTTGATAGTGGCGCTCTTAATCCCGGCAACATCGCCATCTGATTCTTCAAGGATCTCTGTTTTATAGCCTTTACGCTCGCAATATTTTAGATATTGACGATAGAGCATGCTAGCCCAGTCGCAAGCTTCCGTTCCACCAGCACCCGCTTGAATGTCGATAAAGCAGTTACATGAATCCATTTCATTATGGAACATACGACGGAACTCGAGATCATGAATGATCTTGCTATAGCCTTCAACGTCTTGCTCGATAGCGACAATTGTTTCGAAGTCACTTTCTTCTTTAGCCATATCAAATAATTCGAGGGCGCCAGTGATATTGCTATTTAAGCTAGTCAGGGTAGCAACTACACCGTCGAGCAATTTCTTTTCTTTGCCCAGGGCCTGCGCTTTCTTTTGATCGTCCCAGATAGTGGGATCTTCCAGAATGGAGTTAACTTCAGTAAGGCGTCGCGACTTTACTTCGAAGTCAAAGATACCCCCGGAGTGCTTGCTCACGGGTGAGCAGATCGGAGAGGGTATTTGAAATAGTATTGAGTTGTTCGGCTTCCATCCCCTGATTATAAGGGGGTTATTACTACTCAGCTCTCGTCGTGGGCCTCAATCATGAGTTGCACACGAGCCTGACCCTGGAATCGGTCTGTCACTAGGCGGTAGGCTAGTTTGGCCTTTGCTGGCAAGGTTTGGGTGTGGTTAAACCAGACCCCGGTAAATGGCTTACTAGCCAGTTGGCCATCCCCGATCGGGCGAAGCTGTAAGCGCAAATGCTTTTCTTTCATGAGACTTTGCTGGCCAATTTCAAATTCCCCATAAAAAATAGGCTGAGGAAAGCCTTGACCCCAGATTTCTTCTGCAAGCAGGTCGCCAGTTTCTGTTGTGAATTCAGATAAGGTGAGGGAGCCATCATGTATGTGGCGACGCTCCAATAAATCGTCATTCAAGAGATCTGCTGCAACTTGCTGAAAGAGGGTATCGAACTGTTCAAAATCGGCTTTTCTGATAGATAGTCCCGCTGCCATCGCATGGCCACCAAACTTCAAAATCAAGCCAGGCTCACGCTTGGAAACGATGTCCAGAGCATCGCGCAGATGAAAGCCGGAGATAGATCTTCCCGAACCGCGTAATTCGTCTTCGCTAGCCCCATCTGCAGGAGCAAAAATGATCGCAGGACGATTAAAGCGTTCTTTGAGGCGAGAGGCCACAATGCCAACAACACCTTGATGCCATTCTGTATTCCAGAGGCAGATGCTGGAGCGTTCACCCATCGTGCCTGCTAGCTCATCTTCAGCGAGGTGAGCAAGCGCAGCCTCTTGCATGCCGCCTTCAATGACACGGCGCTCTCGATTAATACGATCAAGCTCATATGCTAATTCAATTGCTTCATCCGGTTTGTCGCTGAGTAATAGGCGAATACCTAAGGTCATATCCGCGAGGCGTCCTGCTGCGTTAAGCCTAGGACCAATCGCAAAACCTAAATCGAAGGTATTGGCTTTGCGGGGATCGCGTACCGCCACCTGAAACAGCGCCTGTATGCCTGCTTGTGAGACCCCTGCTCGAATACGCTTTAAGCCATTGAAAACTAGAATACGATTATTGCGATCGAGCTGTGCAACATCTGCTACGGTACCTAGTGCAACGAGGTCCAATAGGCTCTCAATTTTGGGCTGAGTCTCGGCAGTAAATTTCTCGCGTTTACGAAGCTCTGCACGGAGTGCCACCAATAAATAGAACATCACACCAACACCAGCCAGTGCTTTGCTAGGGAAAGCGCAACCCACTTGATTGGGATTGACGATAGCAGTGGCTTTGGGAAGTCGATCTCCTGGTAGGTGATGGTCGGTCACAATCACTTCCATTCCTAACTCGTGAGCTCGATCTACGCCAGCCTCGCTGGCAATTCCGTTATCTACTGTGATGAGGTATTGAGGTTTGGGAGTTTGCTGGGCAGC
>JBIISV010000144.1:0-5000 GCA_044340835.1 Polynucleobacter sp. | reverse complement strand
ATACCTTATCTGCTTTAGTCGGTATTTCAGTAATTCATTTTGTGGACGATCTACTGATGGCAATGTCATTTGCAGCCAGTTTTTCCATTTTGGGAATGTTTATTTTGCGCTGCTTGCACCCCCCGGCAGCTGCAATTGCTTTAATTGTGGTGCTTGGTAATGTAATGCATTATCAATATGCAATTTTTCCGGTAATGATAGATTCTATAGTACTGGTTTTGGTTGGGGCAGCCTATAGCAATTTAACGGGTAAAACTTATCCCAATAGACCAAACTAGGACTGATAACTTTACTTAGCTTATCTGGCCATTATCGCTGGGTGGTGTTAAGCCAAAGTGCTCATAAGCTTGTCTAGTAGCAACACGTCCACGAGAGGTTCTTTGTAGATAGCCTTGCTGAATGAGGTAAGGCTCTAGGACATCTTCAATGGTGTCGCGTTCTTCACCGATGGCTGCTGCTAAGTTATCAATCCCTACGGGTCCGCCATCAAATTTATGCAAGATGGCTTCCAGTAATTTTCTATCCATCACATCAAATCCGCTTGGATCAACATCAAGCATCTTCAATGCGGCATCAGCCATTGCTTTGGTAATGGTGCCGGTGCCTTTAACTTCAGCATAGTCCCGCACTCGCCGTAATAATCGGTTGGCAATACGTGGAGTACCGCGGGCACGCTTAGCGATCTCAATGGATCCCTCAGGGTCGATATCTGCTTTGAGTAAGCTGGCAGAGCGCGTAATGATTTTAGTGAGTTCTTCGGTCGTATAGAACTCGAGTCTTGCCACAATCCCAAAGCGATCACGTAGTGGGTTGGTGAGCATGCCAGCGCGGGTGGTAGCGCCAATCAATGTAAATGGTTTGAGATCTATCTTGACACTACGTGCTGCAGGACCTTCACCAATCATGATGTCTAAACTATAGTCCTCAAGCGCTGGGTAGAGAATTTCTTCAACTACTGGTGAGAGGCGATGAATCTCATCAATGAAGAGTACATCGTTTGTTTCTAAATTGGTCAACAATGCCGCAAGGTCACCAGGCCTATCTAGAACTGGACCGCTAGTTTGACGCAAGTTCACACCAAGCTCTCTAGCAATAATGTGAGCTAGGGTGGTTTTACCAAGCCCAGGAGGGCCAAACAAAAGAACGTGATCCAAGGCCTCTTGTCTTGCTCTCGTTGCGGTGATGAAAATCTCTAACTGGGCGCGAGCCTTGGTTTGACCAACATACTCATCAAGCTGTTTTGGGCGCAAAGCTCTTTCGAAGACGGCTTCCGAGTTTCCGGCTGCACCGCTAACGATACGATCATTGCCTTCCGGTAAATCTTCAGGAATTGAGCTAAGGTCTTCTGTGTGGATTGCCATACTGCAAGTGTAGTGGTGTTTGAGTGCTTAGTTATGAAGACTTCGAGAGGTATTTCAGGCCCATGCGGATGCCGTCTGAAACTGTGGTGTCAGGCGGTATTTGTTTGAGGGCAAGATGCGCTTCTTTTTCTGAATACCCCAGAGATAGGAGGGCTTGTAATACCTCGCTGCTTGCTTCAATCGCCTGGGGCTTGCCACCCGTGATTCCTAAATCTGGGGCTAACTTGCCTTTGAGTTCTAGACAGAGACGTTCAGCAGTCTTTTTGCCAATGCCAGGCACTTGAGTCAAACGTCCAGCCTCTTGCATAGCGATGGCTTGAGCCAGTTCATTCACGCTCATACCAGAGAGAACGGCAAGGGCAGTTCGAGAGCCGACACCACTGATTTTGATCAGTTGTCTGAAAGCTTCGCGCTCTGTTTCAGTAGCAAAGCCAAAGAGTTGTTGAGCATCTTCACGCACTTGAAAGTGGGTCAGAAGCGTAATTTTTTGATTGGTCTCTGGTAATTGGTACAGAGTACTCATGGGTACATCGATCTCATAACCAACGCCTTGGCAATCTACCAAAATGCGGGGCGGATGAACTGAAACGAGAATTCCTTGAATGCGACCAATCATGTAGAGATCTTAACCTGTTTGAATTGTTATTTCTTGCTACTCTTTTTGGAAGTAAGAGCAGCAGTAATTGCCTTCGGAATCTGGGCATGATGTGCGGCACAGATAGCGACTCCTAAGGCATCTGCCGCATCTGTCCCGGGAGCGCGACTGAGGCGGAGTAAACGTTTAACCATTTCTTGAACTTGAGGCTTAGTGGCTCGCCCAGTTCCAACAATGGATTGCTTTACTCTGAGTGCGCTGTATTCCGCAACAGGGAGTTTTTCAGAGACCAGGGCAGCAATGACTGCTCCACGGGCTTGGCCAAGCATGAGAGTGGACCGGGGATTGACGTTCAGAAAAACCTCTTCAATTGCTGCTTGCTCTGGATGGTAGGTATCCAAAACCTCTTTAATGCCGGAATACAAAATGCCTAATCTCTCAGGAAGTCCTTGCGCAGGATCACCACTTTCAATCGTCCCAGAGGCTATATAAGTCAGTTTTTGGCCATCAACATCAATGACGCCAAAACCGGTTGTTCTGAGGCCTGGGTCAATTCCTATCCAGCGCATAGGTGCTTAGTGACGGAAGTGACGTATGCCGGTAAAGATCATGGCAATGCCATGTTCATTAGCTGCCGCAATGATTTCATCATCACGCATGCTGCCACCGGGTTGAATAGCGCAGCTTGCACCACCGTTCACGACAACATCCAAGCCATCGCGGAATGGAAAGAAAGCATCACTTGCTACCGCTGAGCCCTTGAGACTTAAGCCAGCATTTTCGGCCTTGATGCTGGCCATGCGAGCAGAATCAACCCGACTCATTTGACCGGCACCAATACCGAGGGTCATACCGTTAGCGCAATACACAATTGCATTGGACTTCACGAATTTTGCAACGCGCCAAGCAAACATCATGTCATGCATCTCGCTTGGGCTTGGAAGTCTTTTACTAACAACGCGCATTTCATTCTCAAGTACGTTTTTTGCATCAGGTGATTGAACTAACAAGCCGCCACCCACGCGTTTGAAATCAAAAGTATTAAATGCGGTACCGAGCGGAATCTCTAACAGACGAACATTTTGCTTGACAGCAAATATCGCTTTTGCTTCAGCGCTAAAGCTAGGGGCAATCAATACTTCTACAAACTGCTTAGAAATCGCTTCGGCTGCAGCGCCATCACATGGCACGTTAAGGGCAATAATTCCGCCAAAGGCTGAGCTGGGATCGGTTTTGAATGCCTTTTGGTAGGCTTCAAGGGCATTACTAGCAACTGCTACACCACAAGGGTTGGCATGCTTGATGATGACGCAAGCAGCTATGCCGCCGGCATTACCAGTAAAACTTTTGACACATTCCCATGCAGAGTCCGCATCAGCAATGTTGTTGTAGGAAAGCTCTTTACCTTGCAACTGTTTGTAATTGGCAAGTGCACCATCTACCTGCTCAATATCTTTATAGAAAGCTGCGGATTGGTGTGGATTTTCACCGTAGCGCATCTCTTGTACTTTTTCAAAAGCAAGATGTAAAGTTTCTGGATAGGCGGAGCGTGTCTGATGGCTTAAGTCATCACCCAGTGCTGATAAATAGTTGGCAATAGCACCATCATATTGGGCTGTATGGGCAAATACTTTTTTCGCTAGACCTAAATTGGTTTTATAGGAAACTACATTCTGATTGGCTTTCATTTCATCAAGAACTGGTGCGTAATCTTCCGGAGAAATGAGTACAGTCACATCTTGATGATTCTTAGCAGCCGCACGCAACATGGCTGGGCCGCCAATATCGATATTCTCAACGGCATCTTCAAAAGAGCAATCTGTCTTAGCAACCGTCTCATTAAATGGGTAGAGATTAATCACAAGCATGTCGATAGTATCAATCCCATGCTCTTTTAGGGCCGCCATATGCTCAGGAAAATCTCGGCGAGCGAGTAAGCCACCATGCACCATGGGATGTAAGGTCTTTACACGACCATCGAGCATCTCCGGAAATTGGGTTAGTGAAGATACTTCCACTACAGGCAGATTATTTTCAGCTAAAAGTTTTGCGGTACCGCCAGTAGAGATCAGCTTAATGCCTTGTTCATGAAGGGCTTTTGCAAATGGCACGATGCCATTTTTATCGGAAACAGAGAGTAGGGCTGTACGGATCATTTTTTCAGAGGGTGTAATTAATCAAGAATTCGATATTGAGGTCTGGCTTATTTCAATAGCTGATGTTCGACTAGCTTCTTATGTAAGGTATTGCGATTAATACCAAGATATTGGGCTGCCAAGGATTGGTTCTGTTTTGCATGTTGCATGACGAGTTCGAGCATTGGTTTTTCAACTACCGCTAGAACCATTTGGTACAAGTCAGATGGAGGCGTTCCTTTGAGGTCATCTAGATACTGTTGTAGTTGGGTCTCAATGCAATCGGTGATAGGGTGCTTATTGGTCATATATAGAGTGAATAACTAAAAACTAAATTTAGGCTGCTTCTAAAAATAACAAACGATCTGAATGGGATTTCATTTCATTGAAAAAATCATTCACCATTTGTAGTTGGGTTTTGCAATCATCAGTGGCATTCATTCTTTGACGAAATGCATGGGAGTCACGTAAACCTTTGCAGTACCAGCCGATATGCTTGCGGGCTGTGCGTAAGCCAATATATTCACCATAGAACTCATAGTGATCAATCAGGTGGGCATTCATGATGTCCTGAATCTCATTAATTTGGGGTGTTGGTAACTTGCCACCCGTTTCCAGAAAGTGATTAATCTCACGAAAAATCCAAGGACGCCCTTGTGCAGCGCGACCAATCATGATGGCATCAGCACCAGTCTCTTTTAGAACAAATTCTGCTTTTTCTGGCGTGGTGATATCACCATTTGCGACCACTGGAATAGCAACACTATTTTTCACGGCAGTAATCGTTTCGTATTCAGCTTCACCATGATAGAGATCAGCCCGTGTGCGTCCATGAACCGTCAACATAGAGATACCAGACTGTTCCGCAAGTCGCGCAATATCAATCGCATTTTTATGTTCGCGATCCCA
>JBIISV010000033.1:0-17018 GCA_044340835.1 Polynucleobacter sp. | reverse complement strand
AGGGCGGGCCGAAGATCAAGTTCATTCTGGATAGGGCAATACAAAGCAAGAGATTGAATCTGAGCGTCGTAATCTGCCAGAACGTCGCCAAGACCAGTCAAAATTGCTTCTTGCGCAACGAGGTAGTCTGCGCTGTCTGCAAACTGCTTCCTTTGGGCCAGTAAGTCCTGTCTTAGCGATTTTGGAGAATTGCCGTGCATATCGATCATTATCAGGCGAAAATTAAGAGATATATTAAATCGATGGAGTTAAACAGTGAAAAAGAGGTTTGATAGCTTTAGAGCTTGGCAAAAAACCCTGGGCGGGATTGTCTTTCTTGCCTTGCTAGCTAACGCCCCCAGCATCTTTGCTGAGAAGCCCAAAAAAACTCCTCTTGTTAAAGAAAGCAGAATTTCAGCCCTTGAAATGAGTGAGAGTGATCGCGCTTTTATTGAGTTGCGTGAAGCGGCCAAAAGAAATGATGTGGCACGAACACAGACCTTAGCAGCAAGCCTCTCTAATTATCCCTATGAAGACTATGTTTCTTATTTCCGCATTAAACCTCAGCTTTTTGATAGTGCCGGTGGTGCACGGGCAGATACAAATGCAGACTCTCAGGTAATGGCTTTTCTAAATCAGTATCAAGGCGCGGCTTTAGCCGATCGGATGCGTAATGATTGGTTGCTGGTTTTAGGTAAGCGAAAAGATTGGTCACGTTTTGATATCGAATACCCAAAGTTTGTTTTAGATGACGATACTCAAGTCAAGTGCTATGCATTGCAATCGAAGTTGGCCCAAGGCGAGAATCCAACTAAGGTAGCAATCGATGCGCGGGCAATTTTGTTAGAACCACGTTATTTCGGTCAGGCTTGCCAAGAATTAGTGCCTACTTTAGTTAGTGCTGGAGGTATGACGCCAAGTGAAGCAAAGGCAATTGGCCGCGCTGCTAGTGAGATGGGTTTTGACACCATGGCACGTCGTTTGGGTGGCGAAGACCCGATTGCCGAGATTGTGAAGGCAGCCAAAGCAGATCCTGCAAAAGCGTTTAAAGATTTTTCACAAAATGCATCTCGCTATAGCAAAGAGAATCAGGCTGTAGCTTGGGGTGTGATTGGTCAGTTCTTGGCCAAGAGATTGGATCCCAATGCAGATGATGCGTATCGCTTGCAACAAGACTTAGGCTATAACGAGCTTCTGTCTACCGAAGGCCAGGAGTGGAAGGTGCGTGCAGGTTTACGCGCCAAAGATTGGCTGCTGGTCAAGAATGCAATTGAGGGCATGAATCCTGTAGTACGCAGTAAAGATCCTGCCTGGACTTATTGGTATGCGCGCGCATTGAAGGCAGATGGTCAAAATGAAAAAGCACGCGAGAATCTTGAGCTCGTTGCAGAGCAGTACAACTTCTATGGACAGTTAGCTCGCGAAGATCTAGGTAAATCTAATCATGTACCCCCACGCACTAAAGTCAGCGACCAAGATATTGATGCAGTAGCAAGTCGTAAAGGCTTCATCCGAGGAGAGCGTTTATATGCCATGAATCTGCGTTTCGAGGGTAATCGTGAGTGGAACTGGGAATTGCGCAATATGACGGATAAGCAGTTACTGGCATCTGCTGAGTATGCTAAACGGATTGGTTTGTATGATCGGGTGGTGAATACTGCAGACCGAACAAAGCAAGAGCATGACTTTAGCTTGCGCTATCCCACGCCATTTCGAGATCAGTTATCTCCTATTGCCAAGCAAATTGATTTGAACTTGGCATGGACTTACGGGCTGATTCGTCAAGAGTCTCGCTTTATTATGAATGCCTCGTCTTCGGTGGGCGCCTCTGGTCTTATGCAGGTGATGCCAAATACAGCGAAGTATGTAGCCAAGAAAATTGGTATGACTTCATACACCAATGACAAACTCACTGATACCAAGACCAATCTCACTTTGGGTAGTAATTACTTGAACATGGTCTTGGTAGACTTGGACGGCTCATGGGTTCTTGCTTCTGCTGCCTATAATGCTGGCCCATCGCGCTCTAAAAATTGGCGAGAAAAATTGACTAGCCCAACTGAAGGGGCGATTTTTGCGGAAACTATTCCATTTAATGAAACGCGAACTTATGTAAAAAACGTTTTGGCTAATGCAACGTATTATTCATCGGTAATGCATGGACAGACACATTCTTTAAAGCAACGTTTAGGCGTAATTAATCCTAAAACAGCAAACGCATCTGAACTTCCCTAATAGTTCAATTACCTTGGAGTCTTATGAAATATGACATTCTGCTAATTGGTGGTAACGGTTTTGTAGGCAGAGTCTTGGCTGCTCAATTACAAGCAGAGGGCTATTCTGTTCTATTGCCTACTCGTCACTTGGCAGCCGCCCGTGAATTGCGGATGTTGCCGAAGGTGCACTTAGAGGATGCCGATGTCCATGAGTTTGATGCTTTGCAAGAACTTTGTTCGCGCATCAAGCCTGGTGGCGCAGTCATTAATTTGGTTGGTGTATTGCATGACAAACCTGCGCAGCCTTATGGAAAGATATTCCAAGCGGCACACGTTGATCTTCCTAAAAACATCATGACTGCTATGCAAATGAATGGCCTCAAACGCTATTTACATATGAGTGCATTAGGTGCGGATTCAGAGGGCCCGTCGATGTACCAGCGGAGCAAGGGCGATGGTGAGGCGGCCGTGAAAGCGAGTAACTTGGATTGGACGATTTTTAGGCCATCCGTTATTTTTGGCGCACAAGATCAATTTATTAATTTGTTTGCCAAATTGACAAAATTGTTTCCAGCCATGCCTTTAGCAAACTCTGGGGCGCAGTTTCAGCCGGTGAGCGTAGATGATGTGGCTTCTGCATTTAGTAAATCCTTAAAAATGCCAGCGACTATTCATCAGTCTTATGACTTAGTGGGTCCCACGGTTTACACCATGAAAGAGATTGTGGAGTTTGCTGCACGTAAGGTGAATACCCAATGCGCCATCATTCCAGTTCCTGCTTTTGTCGGCTACCTCCAGGCACTGGCTTTTGAGTTCCTGCCTGTTCCAACCTTAATGTCACGGGATAACATTGCATCTATGCAACTGCCTAATATTTTGTCTCTCGATGGAGTGGATGCATTGAGTGAAGTCTTTGGTATTAGTCGCCGTACATTAGAAGGTATGAAGTAGTCAAATGAAGATATACGCAGTTGGTGGTGCTATTCGAGATACCCTCATGGGTTTGCCGGTGCATGATATTGATTACGTAGTAGTTGGATCGAGTATTGAAGAGATGCTTGCGCAAGGATTTCATCCGGTTGGTAAAGATTTTCCTGTCTTTCTGCACCCAGAAACGCAAGCTGAATATGCCTTGGCGCGTACAGAGCGTAAAACGGGTAAAGGCTACAAGGGTTTTATGTTCTATGCCGATCCTACTGTTACCTTAGAGCAAGATTTAGAGCGTCGCGATCTGACCATGAATGCCATGGCACAAATGGTAGGCGATGATGGCAAGTGGGTTGGCCCAATCTTAGATCCATTTAACGGCCAACATGATTTGGCAGTCAAGGTATTCCGACACGTATCAGATGCTTTTGCAGAAGACCCATTACGCCTATTGCGTATTGCTCGTTTTGCAGCGCGCTTGCCAGAATTCACAATAGCGCCCGAAACAATGCATGCTTTACAGGCGATCGTTCAATCTAATGAATTGGCAGCACTCTCGGCCGAACGAGTCTGGCAGGAGCTGGCCAGAGGCTTGACTGCTAGCAAGCCAATGAGAATGTTTCAAGTCTTGCTAGATACTGGCGCAGCTCAATTATTGCTACCGTCAGGTCTTGTAGCCAATTTGGCTAAAGAAGAATATCGCGAGCAACTCATTACCTATTTGCATGCAGCAGATAGTCGCCTAGAAGATCGTTGTGCCATTACTCTCATGAATTTACCTGCTAGTGAAATTCGATCTTGGGCAGAGTGCGTAAAAATGCCAAATGAGGTACGTGATTTCAGTGAAATATTTAGTGAGCTCAATCTCATGATTGAAAGCACTACTAGTCAATTTGGTGGTGTATACCAAGCAGGCGATGTATTAGCTTGGTTTAATCGCGCGGATGTTTGGCGCAAGCCAGATCGTGGGCACGCTTTATTAAACTTGGCTAAACAGATTGATCTGAATGTCACCGCTTTAATTACAGCAATGCAAAGTGCTCAGTCACTAAACACCGCAGAGGTGATTGGAAGCATCCCAGATCCAGATCGGTCTCATGGTGAAAGCATTCGCCATGCCGTAGATGCTGCAAGACTTTTAGCCATTACTTCAGCGTTACAGATCTAAGAGCTTATAGTCGATTCCTGCCCCTGAGACCAGGCAAGTCCTCTAAGGTATGGTCTGGTAGTAAGTCATGTAATTTTTTGGAGAATGCGAACACTTTGAAGAGTTCACCCATCTCCGCTTCAGACAATAACTTTTGTAGTGCATTTGAAATCGGTAAGAAAGTTTCTGGGTTGCTTGGGTCGCCAATCTCTAATGCAATATCACTAATACCAGCATCTAGTAAATAACTTGCCTGATTACTGAGATAGATATCATCGACTTGTTCTTCGAGTGCATTACGTGCAATCTGCGACCACTCTACGTGAGTAGTTAAATCACAGAGCCCTGGAAGATAAAACGGATCTTGAATCGCATGATGACGATGGTGGGCCATGAGCGTGCCTGCTAGACGTTGCTCATGGTAATACTCACTCTCTGGAAATCCATAATCCAAAGTCAGGAAAAGACCGGTATCGAGATGTTTGGCTACCTGGCGCATCCAAGCATGTGCTGGTAAATGTAATTCGGTGACATAGTTTTCAGAAAAGTGTCCAGTAAGCAATGCTTCAGGAAGTAGCGACTGTTCAACAGGCTTTCCTGCTGCCCAAGCAAGCTTGCCATTAATCACGCTAACCCCTTGCCAGTACCAAAACCCATTTCGATAAATGATGGCATCACAAGGAATCGCATCTATTACCTCGTTGGCTAAAATAATGCCCTTGAAATTGCTGGGTAAGGTGCTGAGCCAATGGCATTGAGTAGATAGACAGAGCCTCTCCGAGAGATGCTGGAGACGCACTTCTTGTCTCTGGGCTAGATCGGGTGAGATCTCAATGATGTTGTAGCAATCCAAGGGGAAGCTCAGATCGTGCAGTCGAGTGAGAATGGATTCAGCCAACTTGCCAGTACCAGCCCCA
Source organism: Polynucleobacter sp. (assembly GCA_044340835.1). GTDB lineage: Bacteria > Pseudomonadota > Gammaproteobacteria > Burkholderiales > Burkholderiaceae > Polynucleobacter. The sequence continues at coordinate 11,832 of JBIISV010000033.1, read as the reverse complement.
AACTCCAGAATTTGCGTGGGGAGCCCTTGAGCCTTTAGCCCCTCCAGAATGGGTAAAAGGGTTTCAACCATGGCAGCACCAAATAGCGGGGAGAGCTCTGGCGCGGTTGTGAAATCGCCACCCGCACCTAATTTATGCGCCCCGGCGCTGTAATATCCCATTCCTGGTTCATAGAGAGCCATTTCCATATACCTTGAAAAGGGCATCCAGCCGCCCTGAGAAGCGATTTCTGCCATTATTTTTTGGCTAAGAAGCTCGGTATGAGCCGTTTCAAGGCTGGTCAAGGTAATATCCATAGCTCGCTAGTCTAAGAGAATTTAAGTGAACCTGAGTTCAAACCCCCAACCTGCGCAAAATAAAGTGGTTTTAGTAACCGGCGCTGCTAAGCGTCTTGGCCAAGCCATTGCCTTGGAGTTTGCTCGCCAAGGCTGGGATATCGCGGTCCATTATGGTCAGTCTGCATCCGATGCTCAAGCTACCGTAGCCGAAATCCAGAAGCTAGGGCGAAAGGCTGTGGCATTTAAAGCTAACCTGGCTAGCGAAGTGGAAATCCACTCTCTATTCGCCGCAGTAGCTGCCGAGTTTAACAATGTAGATTGTCTAGTGAATAGCGCTTCAATTTTTGAATATGATCGCGCCAACTCTGATATCCCATTGACTAGCCAGAGTTTGCAAGACCATATGCAGGTCAATTTAACAGCACCTATCCTACTATCGCAATTAATGTTTGGGTATCAAAAGACTAAGACAAAATTAGTAAACAAGGGAGATTTATCTATTCCCGCCATTATTCAGTTGCTCGATCAAAAATTAGCAAATCTTAATCCGGATTATTTGTCATACACATTATCTAAAGCGGCGCTCCTGACTTCCGTTGAAGTTCTGGCAGTGGATTTTGCTCCCTATTTACGGGTGATTGGCTTGGCTCCTGGCATTACGCTGACTTCTGGCGACCAAACTGAAGAAGGCTTCACTAAGGCACATCAGATGACCCCATTAGGCAAGTCGTCAACGTCTAGCGATATTGCTAAAGCAGCAGTATTTTTGGCAAGCTCAAATGCAATCACTGGCACGACCTTATATGTAGATGGCGGACAACATCTGTTGCCATCCTCACGTGATGTCATGTTTAAAGCAAATTAAGAATTCAATATTGAATTAAAAAAGTTAAAAAGAGTTAATAAAAATTTATGCACGCTATTATTTCCAATCCAGCACTTGCTGACTGCCGTCGCTTATTTCTGCGTGACTATGAAATCTATATCAACATCGGCGTGCATGATTTTGAGAAGAAGGCTGAGCAGCGTGTCATTCTCAACGTAGATCTATACGTTCCTTTAAATATGAACACTCCTTCAAAAGATTCATTGGAGGAGGTAGTTGATTATGACTTTATGCGTGAAACTATTAAGGAGCGGTCCTCTCAGGGCCATATCCATTTACAGGAAACCTTCTGTGATGACATTGTGACTGCAATGCTGCTGCACCCCAAAGTGATTGCCGCTCGCGTTAGTACGGCCAAGCCAGACGTCTATCCAGATTGCCACTCAGTGGGTGTTGAGGTTTTCCGGATGAAGCAGTTTTAAAAAGTCAGAAAAGAATTCAATCATTATGGGTGATACTCGCAAAGTCGTCTTCGAAGAAAATAAGCTTGAAAAAAAGCTGTGCCGTTTAGTGGGTCAAGCGATTGGCGACTTTGGCATGATCGAGGATGGTGATAAGGTGATGGTGTGCTTGTCGGGTGGCAAGGATAGTTATGCCATGCTTGATATTATTTTGAAGTTGCGTGAACGTGCCCCAATTGATTTTGAGATTGTTGCTGTTAATCTAGATCAAAAGCAGCCAGGATTTCCAGCGGAGATTTTGCCGAACTATTTAAAGGGCTTGGGTGTTCAATATCATATTGAAAACCAAGATACCTATAGCATTGTCAAGCGTGTTATTCCGGAAGGAAAAACGACTTGTGGACTATGCTCTCGACTACGTCGTGGCATTTTGTATCGTGTAGCTGATGAATTAGGGGCGACAAAGATTGCCTTGGGTCACCATCGTGATGACATCTTAGAAACATTGCTATTAAATATGTTCTTTGCAGGCAAGCTTAAGGGTATGCCGCCAAAGCTGCGTTCAGATGATGGCAAGCATATCGTCATTCGTCCTCTAGCATATGTTCCTGAAAAGTTGCTTGAGCGTTATGCGGTCGATATGGACTTCCCGATTATTCCGTGCAATCTCTGTGGTAGTCAGCCCAATTTACAGCGCGGTGCTATGAAGGAGATGTTGCGTGAGTGGGAGAAGAAGCATCCTGGCCGCGTCGAGAATCTCTTCCGCTCAATGCACCACATCGTCCCGTCTCATTTGATGGATGGTGAGGCCTTTGATTTCCAGAATCTAGAGATTTCTACAGAACTGTCGGGTATTGCTGCTAGATCAGCTGGCGATAAGGCAATTGATGAGACAGAAATCGATGAAATAGCCTGCGGAACTCTGATTCAAGGGTCTTATAATCCCTCTTTATGAACATCGTTATTTTGGCTGCTGGGCAGGGAAAGCGGATGAAATCCGCATTACCCAAGGTTCTTCAAACCTTGGCCGGGAAGCCCCTTCTTCAGCACGTTCTTCATACGGCCCTAGACTTAAAGAGCAAAAGCGCTAAAACGGGCCCTATCGTTGTTGTTGGCCATGGTGCTACCGATGTCAAAGAGTTTCTCCAAATCGCCAGTAAGCAGGATTCTCGCTTTGCTAAAGTCAGCACTACATTGCAAGCCGAGCAAAAGGGAACGGGTCACGCTTTATTGCAAGCACTACCTAAGCTGGATGTGAACGAACCTACTTTGGTTCTTTATGGTGATGTACCGCTGACAAGTAAAAAGACGCTAGCTAAACTGACCAAATTGGCTGATGGTGTGCGTGGCCAAGATTGCGCTCTAGCGCTCCTCACCCAAAACCTCGGTAATCCAAAGGGCTATGGCCGCATAGTGCGCGATATAGATGGATCAGTCAAGGCCATTGTTGAAGAAAAAGATGCCACTTCTTCGCAAAAGTGTATTCAAGAAATTAATACCGGCATCATGGTATTGCCGACCCACTCACTAAAGAGATGGTTGAAGGCTTTGCGCGCCACTAATGCTCAAGGTGAATACTATTTAACGGATGTCATCGCTATGGCGGTTAAGGATGGGGTGCCGATTCGCACTGCACAAGCCGATGCCGAATATGAAACGATTGGTGTTAATAGTCGCGATCAGTTGGCTGCCCTAGAGCGTGTACATCAACTTAACCAAGCGAATGTATTAATGGATGCTGGCGTTTCTTTAGCTGATCCAGCGCGGATTGATATTCGCGGAACACTTGAGTGCGGCGCCGATGTCTCTATTGATGTCGGTTGTGTATTCGAGGGTTGCAGCACTTTAGCTTCAGGTACAAAAGTGGGCCCATACTGCATTATTCGTAATAGCGTGATTGGTCAGAATGTCACGATTCACCCTTACAGTCATATTGATGGTGCGCAGGTTGGTGCAAATTCACTAATTGGACCTTATGCTCGTTTACGTCCTGGTGCAGATTTAGCTAATGATGTTCATATCGGCAACTTTGTTGAAGTCAAGAATAGTAAGATCGCAGCCAATAGCAAAGCCAATCACTTGACCTATGTGGGCGACTCCATCGTAGGCTCTAGAGTCAATATCGGCGCAGGCACGATTACGTGTAACTACGATGGCGTCAATAAACATCAAACCATCATTGAGGATGATGTCTTCATTGGCTCAGATACACAATTAGTTGCCCCGGTGCGTGTAGGACGCGGCGCTACATTGGGCGCAGGCACTACGCTAACGAAAGATGCACCCCCCAATCAGTTAACGGTTTCACGAGCAAAGCAGATTTCCTTGCAGTGGCAGCGTCCGGTAAAGCAAGAAAAAAAGCTAGCAATAAAGAGAGATGCTGCTAAAAAAACCGTTAAGGCTAAAAAATAATGTGCGGAATTGTTGGCGCAGCATCGCGACAAAATATTGTTGAAGTACTGATTGAGGGCCTACGCCGTCTTGAGTACCGCGGTTATGATTCTTGCGGTTTTGCAGTGATTAATAGCGATGATGCCAAGCATCCTATTGAGCGTGCTCGTACTACTGCGCGTGTTTCTGAGTTAGCGGAGCAGGGTAAAGATTTTCATGGAACCTTAGGTATTGCACATACCCGCTGGGCAACGCATGGTAAGCCTGATACGCAAAATGCCCACCCCCATATCTCTGGCGGATTAATCGCTGTAGTGCATAACGGCATTATTGAAAACTATGAAACACTGCGCGCCGAACTTAAGGCTGCAGGGTATGTTTTTAGTTCTGAGACAGATACTGAAGTTATTGCGCATTTAATTCATCAAGCTTATACATTGAGCAAGCAAGCAGATTTAGTGGCTTCAGTACGCTCGGTGTTACCGCGCTTGCATGGTGCCTATGCAGTTGGTGTCATCGCGCAAGATCGACCGGACGTATTGGTTGGTGCGCGCGTTGGCTCTCCTTTGGTGGTGGCGCTTGGCGAACAGGAAAACTTTCTGGCATCGGATGCGCTGGCACTGGCTGGTCGCGCTGATTCGATGATGTATCTCGAGGAGGGTGATGTTGCCATTCTGAAGGCCGATAGTGTTGAGATTATTGATCAAGCAGGTAAGACGGTGCAGCGCGAGCAAAAGCCAATGCCCGCACAAGCCGACTCCGTCGATCTTGGCCCATATCAGCATTACATGCAAAAAGAGATCTTTGAGCAACCGAGAGCTATTGGCGATACGCTGGCTAATATTGCGAGCTTTGGCCCAGAGCTCTTTAATGCTGATCCTGAGCGGTGGAACAAGTTTGATCAAATTTTGATCTTGGCCTGCGGGACTAGTTACTACTCCGCATGTGTAGCTAAGTATTGGTTAGAGGATTTAGCCGGTATTCCGACACAAGTGGAAATTGCTAGTGAATATCGGTATCGAACATCCGTTCCTAATCCCAATACCCTCATTGTGGTTGTCTCCCAATCTGGCGAAACTGCGGATACTTTAGCTGCCTTGCGTCATGCGCAAGCTTTGGGTCATCAATATACCTTAGCGATTTGTAACGTGGCGAGTAGTGCCATGGTTCGTGAAACTCAATGGAATTTCTTGACCAAGGCCGGTACTGAGATTGGCGTAGCTTCCACTAAAGCATTTACAACTCAGTTAGTTGCACTTTATCTATTAGCCGTTTCATTGGCTAAGCGTGCAGGTAAGGTCAGTCTAGAGAAAGAGAAAGCGCTCTTGCGAGACTTGCGCCATTTACCAAAAGCCTTGCATGCAGTCCTAGCGCTTGAGCCACAGATCATCGCATGGAGCATGGCTTTTGCTAAATGTGAAAACGCCTTGTTTTTGGGGCGTGGTATGCACTTTCCAATTGCACTGGAGGGCGCACTCAAGCTCAAAGAGATTTCCTATATTCATGCAGAGGCCTATCCGGCTGGAGAGCTAAAGCATGGACCACTTGCTTTGGTCACCGAGAAGATGCCAGTAGTGACTGTGGCACCAAAAGATGAGCTGTTAGAGAAGCTCAAATCCAATATGCAGGAAGTCAAAGCACGGGGTGGCAAGCTATATGTCTTTGCTGACCAAGATACCCATATCACTAGTAGTGAGGGTATTAATGTCATTCGTTTGCCTGAGCACTACGGTAATCTCTCCCCAATCTTGCATGTAGTCCCTTTACAACTCTTGGCGTATCACACGGCCTGTACTCTTGGCACTGATGTAGACAAGCCTCGCAATCTAGCGAAGTCGGTTACGGTGGAGTAATTCCGTGAATGCGCTAAAGCAGCAATTAACCAAGTATTAGCCTCACTGGGAAAGCATGAAAAAAGTCATCGGCATTCAAGGCAATGATCGAGGTCACTGGGTCGGTGACGGGTTTCCAGTGCGTACCTTATTTTTCTATCAAGACTTAGGAAGGCAAATGAGCCCTTTCTTGATGCTCGATTACGCAGGTCCAGCAGAGTTCTCCCCAACAACTGAACGTAAGGGCGTAGGCTCACATCCCCATCGCGGTTTTGAAACTGTCACCATCGTTTATGAAGGTGAAGTTGCTCACAAGGATTCCACCGGTCAGGGTGGAGTGATTGGCCCTGGCGATGTGCAGTGGATGACTGCCGGCTCTGGCATCTTGCATGAAGAGTTTCATTCAGAGGGCTTTGCCAAAAATGGCGGAACCTTGGAAATGGTGCAGTTGTGGGTAAATCTACCAGCTAAACTCAAAATGACAAAGCCAGGCTATCAAGCTATTTTGGATCAGCAGATCCCTTCGATTGAGCTCATGCAGGGTGCAGGAGTCGCACGCATCATTGCTGGAGACTTCGATGGCCAGAAGGGCCCCGCACATACCTTTACGCCAATCCATGTGGTTGATCTGAAATTAAAGCAGGGTAAGGTCACTATTCCTGTACCTGAAGGATGGAATACCTCCCTGATTGTCTTAAAGGGTGCAATTGAAGCTGGGGATGGCATAGTGGCTCAAGACGCGCAGATGCTCATGTTTAGTCATCAAGGGCAGGATATTCAAGTCAATGTTTTGGAAAACTCGATTGCCTTATTGCTGAGTGGTGAGCCGATTGATGAGCCGATTGTTGGATACGGCCCCTTTGTGATGAATACCAAGGAAGAGATCGCTCTGGCGATGCAAGACTTTAATGGTGGGAGCTTTGGAAACATTGCTCGCTAGTGATGCGCTTGGAGCGTAAAAAATCCGTTTGACTTCTGCATCTAGTTGTGAACAAAAATTTATTATTCAAATCAAGGTGTTACACCGACTGGTTCACAAAAGTGTGTTCAAATATCTGTTGTAGAAAAGGATATTTGTCACAGTTCATGTTTGATCCAAAAGATTTCTCTAGTTCGCGTTTACTCTTGCTACTTTTTGCGGGACTTCTCTCTGCATGTGCAGTGGGCCCTGACTTTAGGCGGCCAGATGCTCCCAATGTATCTTCTTATACCGAGACTACCCTTCCTCAGAAATTAGCTACTGCACCGGGGGTGCCTGGCGGTACTGATCAACAGTTTATCGAGAGCGCGGATATTGAGGCTCAGTGGTGGGAATTATTTAAGTCTCCCGAGTTAGGTGTTCTGATCAAAAAAGCCCTGCAGCAAAATCCAAACTTAGGCGCTGCTGATGCAGCATTGCGCTCAAGCCAAGAGAATGTGAGTGCGCAAATTGGTGGACGATATCTCCCGGCAATTGGTTTAAATAGTGGTGTCACGCGACAGTTGCAGCCTTCAGCTATCTATGGCCTGCCTTTTGGCTCCGATACCTACAACCTCTATAACGCCTCAGTGAATGTCACCTATAAGCTTGACGTTTTTGGTGGCGCACGCCGTGCAGTTGAGGGCGCTAGAGCGCAGGCAGAGATTGCGCAGTTTCAGTTAGAAGGCGCATATCTATCTTTAACCGCCAATATCGTTACTGGTGTAGTACGTGAAGCAGCGCTTCGTGCACAGATGCAAGCTACCGAAGAGATTTTGAAGGCGCAAACCAATTTAGCTGAAGTTACGGAAAAACAACTATCAATCGGAACGGTTTCTAAGGTTGATCTCACCTCACAAAGAACCTTGGTATCTAACTCCCAGGTCGATTTATTGACCTATGAGCGCAATCTTTCCTTTGCGCGAAATCAGTTAGCAGTCTTGGTGGGTGAGTTGCCAAGCAACGCCAACATTACGAAGTTTGATTTAAAGTCTCTGCATTTGCCAGAGAAATTACCACTGTCAGTTCCTTCCAGTTTGGTGCGTCAACGCCCCGATATAAGGGCAGCCGAAGCCCAACTTAAAGCAACGAATGCATTGGTTGGTGTGGCCACTGCAAACTTGTTGCCGCAATTTAATATCACGGCAGCGATTGGTTCTGCAGCCTTAACCAGCTCCGCCTTATTTGGACCCAATGCCAGCTTATGGTCAATTGCTGGCGGAATCTTTCAGCCGCTATTTCAGGGCGGGCAACTGTTGGCACAACGCCGTGGCGCTATGGCTAATTATGAACAGGCGGTTTACCAATATCAAGCAACTGTACTCAAAGCATTTCAAGAGGTGGCTGATTCTTTACGTGCTTTAGAGACTGGTGCTCAAGCCTTGAAGTCGGCATCGGATGCAGAGCGCTACGCTTATGAAACTCTAGATTTGGTTCAGCAGCAATATAAGTTGGGGACTGCAAGTTACTTAGCCGTTCTTTATTACCAGAATCAATATCAAATTGCTAAAGTTAAATCCGTTTCTGCGCAAGCAACTCGTTTCTCGGATACAGCAGCATTATTTGCAGCACTCGGCGGTGGCTGGTGGAATCGCACTGGTCCAGCCTTTCAACCAAAAGACATAGCGAACAAAGATCAAAATGAAACTTCTGGAAATCATTAAAACAAAAGCCATTACTTCTGCAGTGGCCTTATGGACCTGCTTACTTGCAAAGGTAAAGGGGATATGGGCTTGTTTACGCGGTCGCTTCATGCGAAGCAAAGTCAATGCCAAGCTTCAGGCCATGACACCATTACGTCGTCGTATGACCATGATGTTGTGCTGTGTATTTTTGTTACTAGGTTTGATTTTTGGCTTTAATCAGCTGAAGACTTTTATGATCAAGTATTTCATTTCTGGTATGGGCTTACCCCCAGCAACCGTTTCTACAATGGTAGTAGAAACAACAGCATGGCAACCAAAGCTCTCCAGCGTTGGTAATTTGCGCGCCTACAGAGGTGTTGAGCTAGGTACTGAAATCGGCGGCCTTGTGCAAACGGTTCCTATTAAATCGGGTATGGATGTCAAACAGGGCGAGTTGCTGATTAAATTAAATGATACTTCTGATCTTGCACAATTAAACTCATTAAAAGCTTTGGCAGACTTAGCTAAAGTGATTAACGAGCGCGATGGACAGCAGTTAGAAATTCAAGCGATTAGCAAGAATGTATTTGATACCAGTAAGGCTGATGCTGCTTCCAAGCAGGCGCAGGTAGAGCAGCAAACTGCTTTAGTTGCTAAGAAGAATTTAAAGGCCCCTTTTAGCGGGCGCGTAGGCATTGTCATGATTAATCCTGGACAGTTTGTTAATCCCGGAGATAAGTTACTCACTTTACAAACCTTAGATCCTATTCTGGTAGATTTCAATTTACCGCAAAGTAATGCTGCGCAAATTCAGGTTGGGCAAGAAATTATTTTGACTACTGATGCATTTAAAGATACCAGCTTTAGTGGGAAGATCACCGCAGTGAGCCCCAAGGTGGATACCAATACGCGCAATATTCAAATTGAAGCACGCTTAGCTAATCCAGATAAAAAGATTTTGCCGGGCATGTTTGCTAATGTGAATATCAAGTTGGGTGATGAAGTGAAGCTAATTACCTTGCCCCAGACTGCTGTAACTTATAACCCCTATGGCTCCACAGTGTTTATTGCTAAACCAACTAGCAAAAAAGATAAGCAAGGTAAGCCTGTGTTGGAAGCTCAGCAGGTTTTTGTGACTACTGGCTCAACCCGTGGCGACCAGGTTGCTATTTTGAAGGGCCTTGAGGAAGGCTCAACCGTAGTGACGAGTGGGCAGCTCAAACTGAAGAATGGCACACCGCTGATTGTGAATAATAAAGTGCTGCCTGCAAATTCACCTAACCCGCAGCCACAGGAATAAGTCCGAGATGAATTGGACTGATATATTTATTCGTAGGCCAGTACTATCGCTAGTAGTCAGCGCGCTTGTCTTAGTATTTGGTTTGAAGGCATTAGGATCCTTACCGGTTAATCAATACCCTCAAACGCAAAACGCGATCGTCACGATTACGACGGCTTATTACGGTGCTGATCCAGAAACGATTGCTGGATTTATTACACAGCCACTAGAGACCGCAATTGCTCAGTCCCAAGGTATTGATTACTTATCTTCGGCGAGTATCAGTGGCGTGTCCACCATCATTGCTACCTTGAAGCTGAACTATGACTCAAATGCAGCGTTGACGCAGATTCAGACGCAAATTAGCTCGGTGAAGAATCAGCTCCCACCTCAGGCCCAGCAACCCATATTGACGGTGCAAGTTGGCCAGTCAATTGCGGCGATGTATCTGGGTTTTTACAGTGATGAGGTTGAAAATAATGCGATCACAGATTACTTATTGCGTGTCGTCAAACCGAAGCTAGATTCTATTGACGGTGTGCAAAATGCTGAGATTACTGGCGGTAGAAAGTTTGCCTTACGAGCTTGGCTTGATCGAGAGAAGATGGCGGGTCTTGGAGTGGGTGCTGATGATGTATATAGCGCAATGGCCGCTAATAACTACCTATCAGCAGTTGGTAGTACGAAGGGCGATATGGTTGCCGTTGACTTAGTGGCGGGTACCGATTTACATACCTTAGATGAGTTTCGGAAATTGGTCATCAAAAAAGATGGCATCAATATTGTCTATTTAGATCAAGTGGCAAGCGTTAGCATGGGCTCGGAGGATTACAACACCAATGTAGCCTTTAGCGGTAAGAGGTCTGTATTTATTGCTATTAAGGTGGCACCACAAGCGAACTTATTAGATGTAGCTGCGCGCGTGCGTGCCGCAGTTCCAGATATTCAGCAGCAGTTGCCAGCGGGCATGTCTGGCAAAGTGGTTTATGACTCCACTAAATTTATTACGACCTCAATTGATGAAGTCGTGGCTACGCTTTTAGAGGCCTTGCTGATTGTGACTGTAGTGATCTATCTCTTCTTGGGTAGTGCACGTGCAGTTGCTGTGCCAGTAATAGCAATGCCACTCTCTTTGATTGGCACCTTCTTCTTAATGCAAATCTTGGGGTACTCCATTAATTTACTAACCTTGCTCGCTCTCGTTCTAGCGATTGGTTTGGTGGTAGATGACGCCATTATTGTGGTCGAGAATGTGGATCGTCATATGAAGGAAGGCAAGTCCCCATTAGAGGCTTCCTTAATTGCTGCACGTGAATTAGGTGGCCCTATTTTGGCAATGACGATAGTGTTGATTGCGGTATATATACCCATTGGCTTTCAGGGCGGCTTAACTGGCGCACTCTTTACAGAGTTTGCCTTTACTTTGGCCAGTGCGGTAGCAGTGTCAGGAGTGATTGCGTTAACTCTTTCCCCGATGATGTGCTCACGGATCTTTACAGAGGAGCAAGAGGCCTCGCCTTTTGTGAAAAAGATTGACCATATTTTTGAAAAAGTACACCACAGCTATCAAACGACCTTGCGCGAACTCTTAAGTACTTGGCAGGTCATTATTGTGATGGGTGTGATTTTGCTAGGCGGCGTCGCCTATCTGTATGCCACTGCAAGAGCTGAATTAGCGCCAACCGAGGACCAGGGCATTGTCTTGATGTCAGCTTCAGGGCCTCCTAATAGTACAGTCAATCAAATGCAGACTTATGCTGATCAGATTTATCAAATATCAGCAGCTGAGCCTGAGTATGAACAGATGTTCCAAATCACGAGTCCTAACAGTAGTTTCGGTGGTGTATTGCTAAAGGATTGGGATCAGCGCAGCCGTAATGCTACTAAGTTTCAAGAAGATATGCAGACTAAGTGGAATTCGATCGCTGGTGCTCGTGTAGCGGCTTTTCAATTTCCAGCGCTTCCAGGCGCACAAGGCTTTCCAGTTCAGGTGGTAATTAATACGACTGAGTCTTATGAGTTACTCAATGAAGTTTCTCAGGCGGTGTTGGATAAAGCCCGTCGTAGCGGTAACTTTTTCTATGTTGATTCCGATTTAAAGATTGATAAGCCTCAAAATGTTTTAGAGATTGACCGTGAAAAAGTCGCTGCACTCGGTATGACTCAACAGCAGGTGGGTAGC
>JBIISV010000032.1:0-17082 GCA_044340835.1 Polynucleobacter sp. | reverse complement strand
CGATTGAATAAATATCATGGTGCGGAGGGGGAGAGATCAAACCCACTCCTGGAACAGAGAAGCGTAATTTACCGATGTAATCGGAAACTTTACCGCCTGGCAATTGACCACCTTCACCAGGCTTCGCTCCCTGCGCCATCTTAATCTGAATCTGATCAGCAGAACGCAGATATTCAGTAGTGACACCGAAACGTCCAGAAGCAACCTGCTTAATTCTAGAGCGCAATGAATCACCATCCAACAATGGGATATTTGCCTCAACAACATCATCACCCAAAATACTCGCTAAGGTTTCACCTTTTTTGATTGGGATGCCTTTGAGCTCATTTACATAACGATTTGGATCTTCACCACCCTCACCAGTATTGGACTTACCGCCAATCCGGTTCATGGCAATAGCCAAAGTAGCATGTGCTTCTGTAGAAATTGAACCTAAAGACATCGCACCCGTTGCAAAACGTTTAACGATTTCTTTAGCAGGCTCAACTTCATCCAATGGAATGGCTTTAACTGGATCAATCTTGAATTCAAACAAACCACGTAATGTCATCTGACGCTTGGTTTGGTCATTGATGAGGTTAGCGTACTCTTTATAAGTTTGATAGCCCTTATCAATACCGATACGTGTAGAGTGCTGCAACTTCGCAATCGTATCTGGTGTCCACATGTGGTTTTCACCACGAATACGAAATGCGTACTCACCGCCTGCTTCAAGCATATTACTTAAGACCGGGTCATTACTAAAGGCGGATTGATGCATGCGCAAGGCTTCTTCAGCCACTTCAAATACACCGATACCACCAACGTTAGATGGAGTACCTTTGAAGTAATGATCAATGACCTCTTTATTCAAACCAATCGCTTCAAAAATCTGGGAGCCGGTGTAAGACATATAAGTAGAGATACCCATTTTGGACATCACTTTTTGCAAACCCTTGCCTACTGCCTTAATAAAGTTCTTGACTGCCTTTTCTGCTGATAAATCACCAGACAAGCCTTTTGCCATCTCAGCCAAAGTTTCCATTGCCAAGTAGGGATGCACTGCTTCAGCACCATAACCCGCTAAGAGCGCAAAGTGATGAGTCTCACGCGCGCTACCAGTTTCAACAACGAGACCCACACTAGTACGTAAGCCTTTTTCAACCAAGTGCTGGTGAATTGCTGATGTAGCTAACAGTGCAGGAATAGCTACGTGCTCTTGATCAATCTGCCGATCACTTACGATCAAGATGTTGTAATTAGACCGCACGGCATCCGCCGCTTCTGCACACAAGGAGGCGAGGCGAGCCTCAATGCCCTCCTTACCCCAAGATGCTGGGTAGCAAATATCTAATTCATAGGAACGGAATTTACCATTGGTGTAGTGCCCGATATGACGAATTTTTGTCATATCGTCAAAATCTAAAATCGGCTGACTCACCTCCAAGCGCATTGGTGGATTGATATTATTGGTATCCAACAGATTGGGCTTAGGTCCAATAAAGGATACCAATGACATCACCATATTTTCACGGATGGAATCAATCGGAGGATTGGTTACTTGAGCAAACAATTGCTTAAAGTAGTTATAGAGCGGCTTGTTCTTTTCAGAAAGTACCGCTAATGGGCTATCGTTACCCATGGATCCAATCGCCTCTTCGCCATTCATTGCCATTGGCGCCATGAGATATTTGATATCTTCTTGTGTGTAGCCAAAAGCTTGCTGGCGATCTAATAATTTTGCCGCTGGACGAATGGTATTTTTTTCATCTACCAGATCCGCCTTACTAGCATCGACTTCGTCGAGCTTAACGCGCACTGCGTCGATCCAGCTCTTATATGGCTTGGCTTTTGAAACAGCATCTTTCAATTCGATGTCATCAATAATGCGGCCCTGCTCCATATCGATCATGAACATCTTGCCTGGTTGCAAGCGCCATTTTTGAACAATCTTATTCTCCGGAATTGGCAATACACCAGCTTCTGAACCCATGATGACCAAATCATCATCTGTAACGTAATAGCGTGCGGGACGCAAGCCATTGCGATCCAAAGTTGCGCCAATTTGACGGCCATCCGTGAATGCCATCGCAGCTGGGCCATCCCATGGCTCCATCATTGCAGCATGGTATTCATAGAAAGCACGGCGGTTGTCGTCCATCAAGGTATGTTGTTCCCAGGCCTCTGGGATCATCATCATCATGGCCTGCGCCAATGGATAGCCTGCCATTACCAACAACTCTAAGCAGTTATCAAAACAGGCGGTATCTGATTGACCTGGATAAATCAAAGGCCATAACTTTTTCAGATCATCTCCTAGGACTGGCGAGCTGATGGCTCCTTCGCGCGCATTAACCCAATTGACGTTTCCTTTAACTGTATTGATCTCACCGTTGTGCGCAATCATGCGGTATGGATGCGCCAACTCCCAAGCAGGGAAAGTATTGGTAGAAAAACGTTGGTGCACCAATGCCAATGCAGACACTGTACGAGAATCTTGTAAATCTTTGTAATACGCACCCACTTGATTTGCTAAGAGCAGGCCCTTGTAAACAATGGTGCGTGCTGACATAGATGCTACGAAATATTCTTTTCCATGTTTCAAATGCAAGTCTTGTATCGCATGACTTGCAGTTTTACGGATCACATACAACTTACGCTCTAGCGCATCCGTTGTCATGATGTCACGGCCACGCCCAATAAAGATCTGGCGAATAAATGGCTCGGTCATTCGCACAGTTGGAGACATTGGCAACCTCACATCAATTGGAACGTCCCTCCAGCCCAACACTACTTGTCCTTCCAAGCGAACGGTACGCTCTAACTCTTGCTCGCAAGCTAAACGAGAGGCGTGCTCTTTAGGCAAGAAAATCATGCCAACGCCATACTCTCCACATGGTGGGAGCACAATGCCTTGCTTAGCCATTTCTTCGCGATACAAGTGATCGGGAACCTGGATCAAAATGCCGGCACCATCACCCATTAAAGGGTCAGCACCAACCGCACCCCGATGATCCAAGTTTTCAAGAATTCTCAATCCCTGAGTAACAATCTCATGGGACTTATTACCCTTGATATGTGCGACGAATCCTACGCCACAAGCATCATGTTCATTTTGCGGGTCATATAGCCCTTGAGCAATTGGACGAAGTTCTGAATTCATTGGTGTAGTCATGGTTTTTCCGAGCGCCATTAAGGCCTGATTACTTTTGGAGGATCTAATATAGGTGAATACCCATACTCATGCAATAGAAATTAAATGACTCTGTCCCATTTAAATAGGGCTTATATTAAAATAGGCTTCTAATAAAGGGACAGAGTCAAAAGTGCAGCTGAGTGATTGGAGCTGCTCAATGAAGAGAAAATTCCCTAAATACCTGAATTTATTGATATTAATTTCTTTGGGCGACCGCGATATCGGATCGCTACTAGCTCAGGATTGCCTTTAAACAGCGATTTAGCATAAAGTTCGCTTACCCAAGGCTTTGAACGGATGAGTGCCTCTGTAATTTGACGGTCTTCCCAATGGGGTGCGCCTTCTTTCACAAAATCTGCCCAAGTCATTTGCCGCTCAAAAGGGGTATTACCCAAGCTCCAAAAGCGCTGATGATCCATTAGCCAAGGCTCAGCATTACCGCCAATATGAGAGCCAAAGCTAGTCCAAGTGGAATCTTGTAGATTTGATTCAAAGCCTGCTCTCACTGGATTTAATTCTATATAGCGCTGACAGCGGAGAAAATAATCGGGATCGATCAAAGAAGAGCGGTAGCGCCCCTCCCAAATAGTTCCCGAGCGATGGTGTTTTTGGTTGAAATACTGAGCATAGCGACGGCCTAATGACTGCATTGTTTTAGCAAGCGAAGTAGCGTGCTGAGGAGTAGCCAAGAGATGAACATGATTTGGCATTAAGGCAAATGCATGCACCGCCACGCCAAATTGTTTAGAGGCCTCACGTAGCCAGTCTAAATAGACTCTACGATCAGCGTCATTAAAAAATAAAATTTCTCGGTTGTTGCCGCGAACCATGACATGCATCGCTTGCCCGGGAATAATAGTACGCGCTTGCCTTGCCATGACTAAAACGAACTACTGTAGTTCGCGTGCGCCAGCATTATTTGAAAATTCAGGGATAGACCAATCACCATCAAGCTGCGTTACTCCAGAAGGCACTTCGCGCACTTGTTGTGGCTCATCTCTCAATGCGGTACTCATATAAGAGATCCACATTGGCAAAGCAAGGCCTCCGCCAGTCTCACGATCGCCTAAGCTTTTAGGTTTATCGAATCCAATCCAAGCAATCGCTACTACCTTAGGGTTATAGCCAGCAAACCAAGCATCATGGGAATCGTTTGTTGTTCCTGTCTTACCCGCAATATCATTTCGGCCTAATTTTGGTCTTGCGCTAGCAGCAGTACCAGTCTTAGTTACCTCTTGCAACATACTATCCATCACAAAGGCTGTTCTAGCATCGAGCACGCGAGTAGCATCTTCGCCCGCACGAGTTGGTTTTGCTTCAAACAAAACTGTACCCTTTGCATCCGTCATCTTATTTATCAAGAAAGGGTCAACACGAAAACCCCCATTAGCAAAGACGCTATAAGCCGATGCCATTTGCAAGGGTGTTACAGAGCCCGCGCCCAAGGCCATCGTTAAATAAGGGGGATGCTTCTCTGCCTCAAAACCAAAACGCTGAATATAGTCTTGCGCATATGAAGGGCCGATAGCGCGAATCAACCTCACAGAAACCAAGTTTTTTGATTTTGCTAAGGCGGCACGTAAACGTATCATGCCGTCGTACTTACCATCGTAGTTCTTAGGCTGCCATGCCTGACTACCGGTTTCCATGCTACTGATGGAGAGTGGCGCATCGTTCGCCAAGGTGCTCGGAGAAAAACCTTTTTCAATTGCAGCAGCGTAAATGAATGGTTTAAACGAAGATCCGGGTTGACGCTGGGCCTGCGTCACGTGATTAAATTGATTACGACGAAAATCAAAACCACCAACCAAGGATAGGATCGCACCTGTTTCTGCATTCATAGATACGAAAGCAGCCTCAACTTGCGGCAACTGCGCTAATTTCCAAATGCCACCATCAGACAGCAATCTGACGATAGCTCCAGGACGTAAGCGTTTTTTTGGTTGCGTGCTATCGGTTATAGAGGCGGAGGCAAGCTTCATGCCTTCCCCTTTCAACGTAATCGTATCCCCAGTAGAAATCATGACTTGCATTTCTTTTGGCTTGACATCCAAGACGACGCCCGACTGTAAATCATCTAACTGTGGGTAAGCTAATAAAGCTTCGTCAATTGCTCGTTGGCGCGTTACATTGTCTTCTGGTAGCTCAATAAATCCATCAGGGCCACGATAGGCATGGCGTAAGTCATATTCAAAAATACCACGACGTACTGCCTTATATGCTGCATCTTGATCTGACTTCAAGATAGTGGTGTAGACGTCAATTCCCTGAGAATAAATTGCTTCACCGTATTGTGTAAATAGTAATTGACGCACCATCTCAGAAGCAAAATCAGCACGAGTACTAAATTCGTTTCCAAGACCCCGAATATTTAATTCTTCTGCCATGGCAATCTGATACTGCTCGGAAGTGATGTAAGACAAATCGCGCATACGCTGTAGGATATATTCTTGACGAATTTTTGCACGGCGGAAATTACTTACTGGGTTATATGCCGATGGCGCCTTTGGTAATCCTGCCAACATGGCGGATTCAGCAATAGAAATATCTTTTAACTCTTTACCAAAATAAATCTGGGCTGCACTAGAAAAACCATAAGCCCTTTGACCTAAGAAGATCTGATTCATATATATCTCAAGAATCTTGTCTTTACTAAGCTGTGATTCTATTTCCCATGCGAGGAGAACTTCATAAATCTTGCGAGTGAAGGTTTTTTCATTGCTTAAGAAAAAATTACGCGCAACCTGCATTGTGATCGTGGATGCGCCCTGCGAAAGATTGCCGCGTAAGTTGGTAAGAGCGGCTCTTAAGATACCAATATAGTCCACTCCGCCATGAGAGTAAAAACGATCATCCTCAATTGCTAGAACTGCATTGCGCATGTTCATTGGGATTTCATTTAAGGGAATGACTTTTCTCCGCTCCTCACCAAACTCTCCAATCAAGACCTTGTCAGCCGTATAAATACGTAATGGTGTTTTAGGGTTGTAGTCAACTAATGCTGAGATCTTTGGTAAATTGGGTTTGGCTATCAAGAAAGCGTAACCCAGTAGCAAAGTAAACACCACTGCAAAAAACATGCACATAATCAGCAAGGCTTTAACAAGTGGGCTGCCTGATCTGCTGGAGGAAGAACGCCCCTCTCTATTCTGACCAGGACTTCTATCAGGCTGTCTGTTAAACCGCCGGTTTAATGGCGGCTTGTCTTTTGGAGGTAGAGCCATAGACCTAAATTATAGGGTGCTTGGTCAGTTTTCCTAAAAGCTTCAAAACTCCTATAAAAAATGAATAGTCAGATTTTTCTGACTTACGATTCTGTATTGACTGATCGTTTTTAATGTCCCCAAAGCAAACAATATGGCATGCCGTCACGTCATATTTCCCCCCAATCCTTTGACAATATTCTCAGTGAGCTAGGAGACGACCCCGCCATTCCAGACCCCCATGGAATACGCAAATCCTCTGCACCCCCCAGATCCTTGCCTGAGAGCCAAGTGAAATCCAAGTCTCCCTCTTTTTCTGTTTCCGAGCTTGGCTTCAATGGGCTAAAAAATACCCCCATTTTGATTGCTGCCACCGTCCTTATCCTCACCTTTGCTGGCGTGTTTTTTCTGCTGGAATCCAACAAAGCCAGTTCTGAGATAGAGCTTTATGCCTTACAAAGCCAGCTATCGGCCCTAAAAAATGAACTTGCTTTAGCGCAGAGTGACTGGTTATCAGACCAAGAAGGTTTATATGAGGCATTGGATGAAATGGAAGTGAGTATTCACTCTGTACAAGAAAAATCTCCAGTGTCAGCACCTCAAATCAAAGCTATTGCCACACCTAACGAAGCAGAACTGCGTCGTTGGCGGTATTTAGGGCTCACTCGAATGGGGGCGGTTGAACAAGCTTTTTTCCATACCGGCAAAAATATCATCATGGTCCCAAAAGATGGGGTGGCTTTGGGGGAGTGGCGCCTGACTCAGGCCCAAAAGGATGCCGCTATCTTGACCCACGCCAAGGGCAAATTGATCACCTTAAAACCTGCTAAATCAGAATGACATTATTGAAGATGCTTCGACAAACTCCCGCTTTTTTTACTGGTCTATTACTGCATCTTTTGATTGGGGCGGCCCTTGGCGCCCACCCAGAAATCAGCCCCCAAGCCACTTCAAAAGAAAGTCGTATTAGCCTCCAATTTAGCGAGATCGAGGTGACTGAGCTTTTACAGGTAATGGCCAAAATGGGTAATTCCAACTTTATCCTCAGCGACTCTATTCAGGGGAAGATCTCAATTGATTTAAAAGATACTCCTTGGCAAACTACCCTTCATTCCATCCTAGCTAGCAGAGGATTGCGTCTCGTTCGAAATGGGGATATTTATTGGATTGGCCCCCATGCAGAAATTCAAAGCTTTCAAAAATTTCGGCGGGAGGATGCCGCCCTTCCCTTTGGTGGCGATCATATTAATAGCCCTCGCCAGATCCTGATAGAGGCCCGCATCGTGGAAGCAGATCAACGCTTTGCCCGTGAACTGGGTGTCAAACTGGGATATCAAGTAAACAACCTCGGTAATCACCCAGACCAGAATGCAAGTACCAATTTAGACTTGTCAGGAACGGGTTTAGCCGGTTTTAACCCAGCAACCTTGGCGGCTACCCTAGTTTCTAAGAATGCCGCCCGACTCCTACAAATAGAGCTTTCAGCACTGGAATCCGATGGTCAAGGCAAGATCCTCTCTAATCCTCGCATTATGACTGGAGATCAGGTTAAGGCAACGATTGAGCAAGGAACTGAACTTCCCTACCAGGTAAGCTCTCAGAGCGGGAGTAAGTTGCAGTTCCGAAAGGCTAATTTACGTTTGGAGGTCTTACCCAAGATTCATCCGGATGGGAAGATCTCGATGCTTGTAGGTATTAATAAAGACACCATTGGGATGAAAACTGAGCAGGGCTACGCAATTGATACTAAAAATCTCAGTTCAGAAGTCACCGTTGAAAATGGCGGTACAGCCATCATTGGAGGTATTTTTCAAACTACCGAACGTGATGATGAGATCAAGATACCCCTACTGGGTGATATCCCGCTGATTGGGCACTTGTTTCGCCATAAATCGAAATTAGCCGATAAAACTGAATTATTAGTCTTCTTAACGCCCACCGTCCTAGACAAACCCTAATAAAATCGAGGGGTGAACTCTTCATCTAACAATATATTTCTAATTGGTCTCATGGGTGCCGGGAAGTCGACCGTCGGTAAATTACTGGCTAAGAAATTAGGTCGTCGCTTTCTGGATGCTGACCACGTCATTGAAGAGCGCTGTGGTGTCAAAATTCCTGTCATCTTCGAAATGGAAGGTGAAGATGGATTTCGCAAACGCGAAGCTCAAGCTATTAAAGACATTACTGCTGAACAAGATCTCATTTTGGCAACAGGTGGCGGGGCTGTCTTGCTTCCTGAGAATCGTCAATACCTTAGCGAACGCGGGAGAGTGATTTATCTTCACGCTAGTCCAATCGAGCTATGGCATCGAACTAAAGGTGGCGAAGGAAGGCCGCTACTTAGAAACGGCGATGCAAAAAAGATTTTAGAAAATCTATACGGTATCCGCGATCCTCTCTATCGTGAAATCGCTGATCATGTCATTGAAACTGGTAAGCCGAGCGTCAATCAATTGGTCAATACTTTAATCATGCAGCTCGAACTTTCCACTTGAATTTATCTATGAAAACATTAGAAGTTAATCTAGGCAATCGTAGTTATCCCATCCATATTGGCACCGATTTAATAGATCAACCAGAGCTGTTTGGCGTTTGCACAAAAGCAACATCGCTTTACATTGTCACCAATACCACTGTTGCCCCTTTGTATGCAGAGCGATTAACGAATACTTTAGGCAAGCTCGGTAAGCCAGTAAGAACGATTGTCTTACCTGATGGCGAGTCTTATAAGGACTGGAAAAATCTTCAGCTGATTTTTGATGATCTCCTGAAGTTTGGTGCAGATCGCCAAACGATGTTGGTAGCACTGGGGGGTGGAGTCATTGGAGACATGACGGGCTTTGCTGCAGCAAGCTTCATGCGTGGCATTCGTTTTATTCAAGTACCAACCACCTTGTTAGCCCAAGTGGACTCTTCTGTTGGTGGCAAAACAGGTATCAACCACCCGCTGGGGAAAAATATGATTGGGGCCTTTCATCAGCCAGCAGCGGTGATTGCCGATCTCAATACACTGAAAACCTTACCAGCACGCGAGCTCTCCGCAGGGCTTGCCGAGGTGGTTAAGCATGGTGCGATTGCCGATGCGGATTTCTTAAGCTGGATTGAAGCAAATGCAAAAGCATTATTGGCCTGCGAAACCGCAGCAATGGCACATGCGGTCCTGCGTTCTTGCGAAATTAAGTCCGCAGTAGTCTCAGCTGACGAAAGAGAAAGTGGTATCCGGGCTACGCTCAATTTCGGACATACTTTTGGTCATGCTATTGAAGCGGGCATGGGTTATGGCGAATGGTTGCATGGTGAAGCGGTTGGTTGTGGCATGGTGATGGGTGCAGACCTGTCGCGACGCCTGAATTTCATTACCCAAGATGAAGTAAATCGTTTAACCAAGATTATTCAATCCATGAATCTGCCTACCGATCCACCAAAGTTTGGTGCACAGCGTTACATGGAGTTAATGCAAGTAGATAAAAAGACTGAAGGTGGTCAGATTCGCTATGTCGTGCTAGAGAAGATTGGTAAGGCACAAATCAAGAGCATACCCGATGCTCAAGTGATTGAAACTTTAAGTGCAACGGGCGCTGTGTAATTTCTATTTGGGCCTTATTTCTGAATAAGACTAATAGTGATTGCTTGGCCTGCCTGAGCACTTGCAAATTCTGACAAATCACTCAAGAGCTCGCGCCCCGTTTTGGTATCAAGCCATAAAGGTGCGTCTAAAGTGCCGGCCCAGCGATAGTGATAACCACCAGATTTGGCTGCAACCCAAATTTCGTGCAAAGGGGGTTGGGTATTAACCACAATGACACTTCGGTCCTTAAACCGAATATTGATGACATTTCCGCCCTGCCGTTCCACATCGAGGTCTAAATCCAATGCATCATCAGCCGCTTCTAAGGCCAACTCAATCGACTCCAATAAATGACTTCCCAGCTGATGAAATTGCTTGTCATCGATAGTTTCCACAGCTTGATTGTTTGGCTTCATATTTGAGTCCTGCATGCTATATTCAATCATTCGTTTTAGAGACATTCATGATAGCGATTCTTAAAGCAACTCTCGGCATTAGCCTTCTAATATCCCTTGCTGGATGTGGGGTTAGGGGGCCGCTATATTTGCCAAATGTGCCACCTGCCCCTCTACCGCCTAGCGAGCCGGAACCCAAAGGCAAGCTCTATCCACCCCAAAGTCCTGCTGCGACTAACCCAACATCGGCAAAGCAATGACAAGTAAACCCATTCCACTCCCAGAATTAGTTGGATTTACAGAGCGTAATGGCAATTGGTACGCCGAAGATATTCCTTTGGCAGATTTAGCAAAAGAGTTTGGAACGCCCCTATACGTCTACAGTAAAAAAGCATTAACCCAGGCTTATCAAGCCTACGATAAGGCCTGTGTGGATAAGACTGGCAAGAGGCGTGCACGCGTTCACTTTGCTATGAAATCAAATAGCAACTTGGCTGTGATTGATTGCTTTAAGAAATTAGGTGCCGGCTTTGACCTAGTCAGCGGTGGTGAATTAGCCCGTGCATTAGCAGTAGGTGCAGATCCAAAGAGTTTGGTGTTTGCAGGTGTTGGTAAATCCGCGAGTGAAATTGCTCAAGCATTAGAAGTGGGTGTGAAATGCATCAATGTGGAATCTGTTGCCGAGCTTCATCAGATTAATCGCATTGCTAGCAAACTGCATTGCCGCGCACCAATTTCTTTGCGCGTGAATCCGGACGTTGATGCTCAAACCCATCCCTATATTTCCACTGGATTAAAAGATAATAAATTTGGTATTGCTTACCACGAAGTCTTAAAAACCTATCGTGAGGCTGCGCTACTTCCGCAAATTGATGTTGTTGGGATTGATTGTCATATTGGCTCACAAATCACTACTACTGCACCCTATCTAGATGCACTTGATAAGGTACTAGAGTTAGTTTCTCAATTAAAAAAAGGGGGCATTGAAATCCACCACCTAGATTTAGGTGGTGGCCTAGGCATCTCTTACGGAGACGACCAGCCACCCGATATAACGGAGTTCACGAACACCTTACTCAATAGAGTTGCTGAGCGTGGCTTTGGTCACCTCGATGTCGTGTTAGAGCCTGGTAGATCCTTGGTAGGCAATGCTGGAGTACTTTTAACTCAGGTGGAATACCTCAAGCCCAGTGCTGAAAAAAACTTTTGCATCGTCGATGCGGCCATGACAGAATTAATGCGGCCAGCACTATACGAGGCCTATCACGGCATTGTCCCCGTTCAAAGAAAATCCGTTAAAAGTGCTATGTATGACATCGTTGGTCCGGTATGTGAATCTGGAGACTGGCTAGGAAGAGATCGTGCGCTAGCAGTTGAAGAAGGAGATCTACTGGCTATTCTATCTGCAGGTGCTTATGGTTTTGTGATGGCATCGAACTACAACACCAGACCAAAGCCTGCCGAGCTTATGGTTGATGGAAAAAATGCATACGTGATCCGTGCTCGTGAAGTTGTGACAGATCTTTTTGCTAGCGAAAAGATTTTGCCTAGCTAATTTTTATGCCGTTTTGTTTGTGGATGTGAATCACCAGTAATAAAAAATCCCGCTACTTAAGCGGGATTTTTTTAGTACTAAGACCTTGGTTAATGCAGGCCTGCCATGTAATCAGCTACAGCTTTCATCTCCTGATCAGAGAGCTTGCCGGCAATACTATTCATTTGAAGATTTTTACGAGTGCCTACATTGAAATTCACCAGCTGGTTATAGGAATATTCAGCCCATTGCCCGCCTTGGCGTGGATATTGAGATGGAATACCTGCTCCATTTGGACTATGACAAGCGGCGCAGGCCTGAACACCCTTTGATGCGATGCCGCCACGATAAATACTCTGGCCCAAGGCGATCGTATCTTTATTTTGAGCAACGCCTTGGGACGGAGCCTGCTGAGAAAGATAAGTAGCAATGTTGATCATATCTTGATCGTTTAAAGGCATTGCCATGCCCATCATGATTGGATTAGCCCGAGTACCGTCTTTGTAGCTCTTGAGCTGCTTGACTGTATAGGCTGCATGTTGTGCAGATAATTTAGGCCACGAAGCTACAGCACTCTGACCCTTAGGGCCATGGCAGGTAATACAGGCTACAACGCCGCGAGTAGCATCTCCAGCGTTATAAAGTGCCTCACCAGCTGCTGGGTCAACCTTAGGTTTACTAGGCGCTGCGGGCTTGGCCTCTGCAGCCATTGGCGCAGGATTTGCTGCCAATGCTGGGACTGCAAAAGCGCTTAGAGTGACAATAGAGAGAACCGCAAAACCAGCACGTAGGCTAGTTAATTTGGAGATTTGGGAGGTTTGACGCATTATGTTTACCTTGGCAAAAATTCCTAAAAGTGTTTGGGCCCTACTTTTACAACTTTTTACCCAACACCATGAGACATTTCATGATTTTGAGTGATTTTACAATAGCTTCTGGACATGTCTAAACTCTTTCAAGCCCGCTTCGTGACCACAGTCAATGATACCCATTGCCTGCCTGCTACTCCACTGAGGGAGGTGGCTTTTGCTGGGCGCTCAAATGCGGGTAAATCTAGCGCCATTAATGTACTTTGTAATCAAAAAAGACTGGCTTTTGCCAGTAAAACCCCAGGGCGCACCCAACATATCAACTATTTTGGTCTCTTTGCAAAAGATGATCTTTTAGCCTACTTAGTCGATTTACCGGGATACGGTTATGCAGCAGTCAATCGCGAGACTAAATACCACTGGAATGCCCTCCTGAGTGACTACCTTCAGGAGCGTGAGCAATTAGTCGGTATGGTCCTGATTGTAGACTCTAGACGTGGCATTACTGACCTAGATGAGCAAATGATTCAGTGGTTTGTACCCACCGGCAAGCCGATCCATGTTTTGCTAAGCAAGTGTGACAAGCTCAACAAGAGTGAATGTAAGCACGCGATTGAAGCTGTCCGGAAACAATTGCAGCAGTATGACCCGGCCTTACCAGATGGCACAGGTGATTCCAAGCAACTTACGGCACAATTATTTTCAAGCACTAAGCGTATTGGCCTTGAAGAGGCTGACAATATTGTTATTAAATGGTTATTTGAAGCGGAGACTAGAGAAGATGAAATCACAAGCTAACTCTTTATTGAACTTTCCGACCCATCGCCCTCGCCGTATGCGTCGTGATGATTGGTCGCGTCGACTGATGCAAGAAAATCAGATTAGTACAAATGATTTGATTTATCCAGCCTTCTTGCTGGAAGGTAAAAACCAATCTCAAGCGGTTTCATCCATGCCGGGGATAAATCGCGTTTCACTTGACCTACTTTATAAGGTCGCAGAAGAATGTGTGACATTAGGCATTCCCGTTCTTGCGCTCTTTCCAGTCATTGATACTGCTCTAAAAACAGCCGACGGCAAAGAAGCTTTTAATCCAGATGGGCTCATTCCATCTGCAGTACGTGAACTTAAAAAACGCTTCCCCAGTTTAGGCATCATGACAGACGTCGCTCTTGATCCTTACACAAGTCACGGTCAAGACGGTATCCTAGATGACCAAGGTCGTATTCTGAATGATGAGACTACTGCAATCTTAGTTCAGCAGGCGGTTGCTCATGCGCAAGCCGGTGTGGATATCGTTGCACCATCTGACATGATGGACGGGCGTATTGGTAAGATTCGTGAGGCACTAGAACAACAGATGCTTATTCATACTCGCATCATGGCTTATTCGGCTAAATACGCCTCTGCTTTTTATGGGCCATTTCGTGATGCGGTAGGGTCTGCAACAAGTTTAGGTAAGGCTGATAAAAAAACCTACCAAATGGACTGCGCCAATACCGACGAGGCTTTGCGGGAGGTTGCATTAGATATCAGCGAAGGTGCAGATATGGTTATGGTTAAACCTGGTATGCCTTATCTAGATATCGTTCGCAGAGTAAGCGAAGAGTTTAACTACCCTACATATGTCTATCAAGTCAGCGGTGAATATGCCATGCTGAAAGCTGCAGCACAAAATGGCTGGCTCGATCATGATGCTGTCGTGATGGAATCTTTACTCGCTTTTAAGCGTGCTGGTGCTGATGGCATCTTGACCTATTTTGCGCTTGAGGCTGCGCGTCTCTTTAAAGAAAATAGGTAATTATTTCTAGCAGTAAAAAAACTGAATTGAGGATACCCTGATTCAGTTTTTTAATTCCCCAGAGCCTTCTTCAATCGTTCGATAAAACGTTGTGGTGGCATGTACCCAATCACACGCTGATCTTTCTGCTCTACAGAGTTGAGATCAAAAATCAAAATACCGGGCGGGCCAAACAGACCAAAACGCTTCAGCAAGGCTTCGTTATCAGCGCTATTTTTAGTCACGTCAGCTTGTAATAAAACAAACTTTTGTAACTCCTGGTTTACTTCAGGGTTGGCAAAGGTATTGACTTCCATCTCTTTACAAGAAATACACCAGTCCGCATAAAAATCCAAGAGAACGAGCTTGTTCTGCTCTTTTGCTTGCAATAAAAATTGATCTAACTGCGCATTGGAATCAATGATGGAGAAACTGACCTTACCAATTTGATGTTGCCGCTGGCCATTGGATGTGATCCTGCTCGCTTCATTACTGCTATTTTGTAATAATGGTGAGGCGATCCAAACCGCGGTTGCCACCAATAAAACACCCAAGGTTCTTTGCAACCAAACCATCCAGATTCCAGTTGACGGTATCAAGATACGCGCCTCGATCGCAATAAAGAGGAGTGGTAAACCCATGCCCAAGGCCATTACAAAAAGTAATCCCGCTCCCAACCCCATTGATCCTGTTTGCGCAATAAACCCTAGCACTCCAGCTAGGGGGGCGGTAATACAAGGGCTAGCAACTAAGGTAGATATTCCACCCAAGGCAAAAGCACCAGTAATACTTCCACCTTGATGGCGTCCGGCAAGTCGATCAATCTGCTGATGCCAAGATTGCGGCAATCTGAGGTCATATAAACCAAAGAGGCTTCCTGACAAAATCAATAGTAATAAGGCAAATCCAATCAGGGCTATAGGACTCTGGAGGGCTCTTTGAACACTCCCTCCAAGCGCTGCCATTAATACACCAGCCAGAGCGTATACACAGGCCATACCAAGCACATAGGAGAGCGCCAAAAGGCTGGCGCGGCCCTTGCTAATTGACTTATTACCCCGGGTTCCAAAGACTACGCTCGATAGAATGGGGAGCATAGGCAATACACAGGGGGTAAAAGCCAAAGCTAGGCCTAGAATGAAAAAAGCTAAAAATAGGTATCCTGTTGGCGTACCCCCTAAAAAATCACTGATGACATTGACATCATCACGCTCACGCCATACGTCCAGCAAGCTCAGTTCCGGTTTAGGTGTTGATACTCTAGGAGCTCCATCCAATACATCAGGAATGGGTGCCGCCTTCACGCCTGGGCCAGAAAGTAAAAACTTTAAGGTCATTGGTGGATAACAAATACCGCCTTCAGCACACCCCTGCAGCTCTAACTCTAGATAAGCCGGTTTACCCATTTCTGCTTTTTTATCCAGCGTAATCAGAAATGCTTGCTTATAGATTTGCATCTTCTTTTGAAAAGTCTCGTCAAACTTTTCTACCCCCTGGGGCAGCGATGCTTTCACTCCCTGTAAAGTGCTGGGCTCAGAGCCCATCTTCAATTGCAGAGATTCTTGATAGATGTAATAACCCTTTGCCGGAATTATTTCAAGCTCTAGCTCATTGGTATTTTCTACCCAGATTGCTTTTGCTTGGAAAGCCTTCTCAGGTGGTAAAAATTCTGCAGCAGCAAAGGCATTTCCAATGAGGAAAAGGAGGGTTGCTAGTACTGGGATAATTTTATTAGTCAATCTCATGACAATCACTTTACCTCTGCTTGCACCCATTTGCCATATTGCTCTTCATATTTTTCAGGATGAAATCCAAGAACCTCTGGAAGATCATAGGGGTGATTAGCTTTAATAAAATGAGATATTTCAAACCACTTATCTGCAGCTGTCTTGGCAGACAGCTGCACTTCCTTCTCTTCGCAGACCTTACCGTCCCAGCGATAAATCGAATGCATTCCTTCTTGTATCTGCACGCAGGCTGCTAAGCGATTCTCAACGAGTTTACGAGCCATTGCTTGAGCATGCTCTAGCTTGGGGAAGCTGCTGACTACAACGAGTATTTCAGGGTTTTGATTATTGGTCATACTGTATTTATAAGCGAATAAATGAAAAAAGCCAGGCCGAAGCCTGGCTTTTAATCTTGCTAAAGGACTTAAGCCTCTTCAGCTATTGCTGTTTCTTCAACTTCTGGACGATCCAGCAACTCAACCAAAGCCATTGGCGCATTATCGCCATGACGGAAGCCAAACTTCAAAATTCGAAGGTAGCCACCTGGACGAGTTGCGTAGCGTGGACCTAGCTCTGTGAAGA
Organism: Polynucleobacter sp.; assembly: GCA_044340835.1. Lineage (GTDB taxonomy): Bacteria > Pseudomonadota > Gammaproteobacteria > Burkholderiales > Burkholderiaceae > Polynucleobacter. The sequence goes on along the minus strand of JBIISV010000032.1, from coordinate 309 downwards.
GTTTAGTCACAATATCGCGATCACGTGTGCGATTAAATGCTAGCCGACGATTTGCTAAGCAATCTTTTTTACCTAGGGTAATCAAGGGCTCAACAACCATGCGCAATTCTTTTGCTTTTGGCAAAGTAGTTTTAATCACTTCGTGCTCCAAAAGAGAATTGGACATGTTGCGCAGCATCGCCAAGCGATGTGATGATGTTCTATTAAGTTTGCGTAAGCCGTTTCCGTGACGCATGATGCTTCCTTTCTAATTATTTCTCGAGGTTAGCTGGAGGCCAGCTTTCGAGTTTCATGCCAAGACTTAAGCCA